>CBFCYW010000013.1:0-49841 GCA_965602395.1 uncultured Chromatiales bacterium | reverse complement strand
CCCCGGGCCACCCCCGGGCCAGGCGCGGCGATGGCGCGGCGATGGCGCGGCTACGACCCGATCACGCCCAACTCACGGCCGATGCGGGCGAAACAGGCCACGGCAAAATCGATATCCGCATCGCTGTGCGCCGCCGAGAGCTGCACGCGAATGCGCGCCTGCCCCTGCGGCACCACCGGGAAGGAAAAGCCGATCACGTAGACGCCCTCCTCCAGCAGTCGCGCCGCCATCCTCTGCGCCAGTTTCGCCTCGCCGAGCATCACCGCGACGATGGGATGCTCGCCATCCGGCAGCTCGAAGCCCAGCGCGCTCATCCCGGCGCGAAAGCGCAGGCCATTGGCGAGCAGCTTGTCGCGCAGCTCATCGCTGGCGGCGAGCAGCTCCAGCGCGGCGCTCGACGCGGCCGCCACCGGCGGCGCCACCGAGTTCGAAAACAGATACGGCCGCGCCCGCTGGCGCAGCCAGCCGACGACGTGATCGGGACCGGCGATGTAGCCGCCGGAGCCGCCGCCGAGCGCCTTGCCGAGGGTGCCGGACATCAGCCCCACGCGGCCATCGACAGCGCAGTGGCTGGGCGTGCCGGCGCCCTTTTCACCGAGCACGCCGACCGCGTGCGAGTCATCGACCATCAGCTGCGCATCGTAGCGCTCGGCCAGTTCGCAGATCTCCGCCAGCGGCGCGATGGTGCCGTCCATCGAAAACACGCCATCGCTGACGATCAGCCGAAAGCGCGCCCCGGCGGCGGCCTGCAGACAGGCCTCCAGCTCACCCATGTCACGGTTGGCGTAGCGATGGCGCTGCGCTTTGCACAGGCGCACGCCGTCGATGATGCTGGCGTGGTTCAGCGCGTCGGAGATGATCGCGTCGCGCTCGTCGAGCAGGGCCTCGAAGACCCCGGCATTGGCGTCGAAACAAGACGGGAATAGTATCGCATCCTCGGCGCCGAGCAGCGCGGCAATCTGCGCTTCGAGCCGTTTGTGCAGATCCTGCGTGCCGCAGATGAAGCGCACCGAGGCCATGCCGAAACCGTGGCTGTCAAGCGCCGCCCGCGCAGCGGCGGTGATGCGCGGATCATCGGCCAGGCCAAGGTAATTGTTGGCGCAGAAGTTGACTACCTCGCGGCCATCGGCGATGCGCACCCGCGCCGCCTGCGCCGACAGCAGCAGCCGCTCCGGCTTGCGCAGGCCGAGCTGCTCGAGTCGATCCAGCTCGGCGCGAAAGTAGTCATCGAAAGGATTGCCCATGGCCTCGGCCCTCGCTCGGATGGGTGGTGGCGACAATTGCCGGCTGCAATCTGCCACAACGGCAGCGGCAACGGCAGCGGCAGCGGCAGCGGGACGCTTTGCCCGGCGAGCCGCTGCCGCAGGCTTTGAAGGCGGGCCGAAACGCCCACCGCGGGTCGGTCTCAGCCGCGCATGCGCGCCCCGTCGCCATCGAACAGCAGGCCGGTGAACAGCGTCGCGTGGCGGCGCTCGCCGAGTATTTCGATCTCCACCTCGGCGCCCTCGGCGATCTTCTCCACCGGCATGAAGCCGATCGCCACCGACTTTTCGCTGTAGTGGGCGTAGCCGCCGGAGGTGACAAAGCCGATCACCTCATCTCCCTGCCAGATGGGTTCGTCGCCGTGCACATCGGCGTCGGCGGCATCGACGATGAAGCTGCACAATTTGCGCGACACACCGGCGGCTTTCTCCGCCAGCGCGGCGGCCTTGCCGATGAAATCGGCCGACTTGTGGTAGGCGACGAAGCGGCCCATGCCGGTCTCCAGCGGGCTGTAGTCGGGCTTGAATTCGCGCAGCCAGGCGCCGAAGGATTTCTCCAGCCGCAGGCTCATCATCGCGCGCATGCCGAAGGGCCGCAGGCCGAGATCGGCACCGGCTTCGCTGAGCGCGCGGTACAGGGCGAGCTGCTGGGAGGCGTCGACGTAGATTTCGTAGCCCAGATCGCCGGTGTAGCTGACGCGCTGGATGATGGCGTCGCACAGGCCGACCTCGCAGCTTACCGTGGACAGGAACGGCAGCGCCGCGTTGGAGACGTCGATATTGGCCACCCGCGACAGCAGCTCGCGGGCCTTCGGCCCGGCGATCTGGAAGCCGATCCGTTCCAGCGAGATATTGCGCAGCTCGACACCAGACTCGGGCAAGTGCTGCTCGAACCAGCGCTGGTGAAAGGCCTGCGCGCTGTAGCTGGCGGTGAGCTGGAAGACATCCTCGGCCTGCCGGGCGATGGTGAAATCGCCGATCAGCCGGCCCTTGGGGCTGAGCATCGGCGACAGCGACAGCCGCCCCACTTTCGGGATCCGCCCGGCCATGATGCGATCCAGCCAGGCGGCGGCGCCCGGCCCGCGGACGTCGAACTTGCCGAAGTTGTGCACCTCGTTGATGCCGACCGCCTCGCGCACCGCGCGGCACTCGGCGGCGACCGCGTCCCAGGCGTTGGAGCGGCGAAAGGTCGGCGTCTCCTGCAACGGCTCGCCGGGCAGCGCGAAGTAGTTGACGTGCTCGGTGCCATAGCCCTGGCCGAACACCGCGCGCTGGGCTTTCCACTCACTGTAGATCGGCGTGGTGTGCAGTGGCCGGCCGGCGGGCAGCTCCTCGTTGGGATAGGAGACGGCGAAGCGCCGCTGGTAGTTTTCGCGCACTTTGCTGCGGGTGTAGGCGCGGGTGCAGGCATCGCCGAAGCGCGCCACATCCATGGCGAACACGTCGCGCGAGGGCTCGCCCTCGACCATCCACTCGGCCAGCGTCAGGCCGACGCCGCCGCCCTGGCTGAAGCCGGCCATCACCGCGCAGGCGCTCCAGAAATTGCGCAGCCCCGGCACCGGGCCGACCAGCGGATTGCCGTCCGGGGCGAAGGTGAAGGGGCCGTTGATCACGCTCTTGATGCCGGCGCGCTCCAGCACCGGATAGCGCCGATAGGCGTATTCGAGGGCGTCGCCGATGCGATCCAGCCGGTTCTCCAGCAGCTCGTGGCCGAAATCCCAGGGCGTGCCGCCGACCGCCCAGGGGTCGCAGTCCTGCTCGTAGAAACCGATCACCAGCCCCTGCCCCTCCTGGCGCAGATAGCTCTCGCCGGTGGGGTCCATGACGTGCGGCAGCTCGCTCTGGCTGGCGACGATTTCGTCGATCGCCTCGGTGACCAGATACTGGTGCTCCATCGGGTGCAGCGGCAGTTCGACGCCGACCATCCGCCCCAGCTCGCGGGCCCACAGGCCGGCGGCGTTGACCACGTGCTCGGCGATGATCGCACCCTGCTCGGTGACCACTTCCCAGCTGCCATCGGCGCGTGGATTCAAGGCCTCGACCTTGTTGCGCAGGTAGATTTCGGCGCCCTGGATTTTCGCCGCACGGGCGTAGGCGTGGGTGGTGCCGGAGGGGTCGAGGTGGCCGTCGAGCGGGTCGTAGAGCGCGCCGATGACGCCATCGGTGCTGGTGATCGGCGACAGCTTGCGGATCTCCTCCGGGCCGACGATTTCGGTATCCAGCCCCATGTAGCGATGCTTGGCGCGTTCGGCGCGCAGCTGGTCCATGCGCTCGGGGGTGGTCGCCAGGGTCAGGCCGCCGACGTGGTGCAGGCCGCAGCTCTGCCCGGAGATCTCTTCCAGCTCCCGATACAGGCCGATGGTGTAGCCCTGCAACGCGGCCATATTGGTGTCCGCGTTGAGGGTGTGAAAGCCGCCGGCGGCGTGCCAGGTGGAGCCGGAGGTCAGCTCGGAGCGCTCGATCAGCACCACGTCCTTCCAGCCGAATTTGGTCAGGTGGTAGAGCACGCTGGCGCCGACCACGCCGCCGCCGATCACGGCGACCTGTACATGGGATTTCATCGCTTGCTTCCTCCGGGGTGCAGATACTGGGGTTGTCACCCACCCCGCTTGCACGGGACGGATGCCGCGACGGGCTGCGGATGCCCGTCAAAAATCGCTGGGTACGCCACCCTCTTCCTTGCGCTTGGCGACGAAGGCCCGCAGCTCTTCGCGGCTGGCCGGATCGATCGCCGGCTCGGCGTATTCCTCCAGCGCGCGACGGTAGATGGCGTTGGCGCGCTGCAGCGCATCCGGCGAGCCGGCCTCGCGCCAGGTCTCGTAGTTGCGCCAGTCGGCGACCAGCGGCGCGTAGAAGGCGCTCTGGTAGCGCGCCTGGGTGTGTGCGGTGCCGAAGAAGTGGCCGCCGGGGCCGACATCTTCGATGGCATCGAGGGCCAGCGTGTCGTCGTCGACCACCACCGGCTGCAGGTACTCGGCCATCATCTGCAGCAGATCGCAGTCGATGACGAACTTTTCGAAGGAGGCGCACAGCCCGCCCTCCATCCAGCCGGCGCCGTGCATGATCATGTTGGCGCCACCCATCACCGCGCCCCACAGCGACATGCTCGATTCCCAGGCCGCCTGGCCGATGTCGCTGACATTGGCGGCGTTGACGTTGGATGAGCGATAGGGCAGGCCGTAGCGCCGCGCCAACTGGCCGCCGATCTGCGCCGCGCGCACGTACTCCGGGGTGCCGAAGGCCGGCGCGCCGGATTTCATGTCGACGTTGGAAGTGAAGCCGCCGTAGATCACCGGCGCGCCGGGGCGCACCAGCTGCGCCAGCGCGATGCCGGCCAGCGCTTCGGCATTCTGCTGCGCCAACGCACCGGCCAGAGTCACCGGGGCCATCGCGCCGGCGAGGGTGAACGGGGTGATCACCACCGCCTGGCCGTGACGCGCCATCTCGATGATGCCGATCAGCATCGGGCCGTCCATCTGCAGCGGCGAATTGGTGTTGATGATGGTGAACAGGCTCGGCTCGGCGAGCAAACGCTCGGCGCTGATGCCGCGGGCGATGCGTGCGATCTCGATGGCGTCGAGGTTGCGCTCGCGACCCAGCGAATAGGCGTGAAAGGGCTTGTCGGTGAGCGTGACCAGATCCGCGAGACAGTCGAGGTGGCGCACCGAGGGGTGGATATCCACCGGCTCCACCGGATAGCCGCCGTTGAGGTGGACGATGTTGAAATACTGGCTCAGGCGCAGGAAATTGCGGTAGTCGCTGCGATTGCCGGCGCGGCGCCCGCCGTCGCTGTCGTAGGCGTTGGGCGCGCTGGCCACCGCGCAGAAGGCCAGGTGATCAGCGCCGAAGCGCAGGTCGTTGTCCGGATTGCGCGCGTGCAGGGTGAACTCGGCCGGCGCGCTCGCCACGGCCTGCATCACCAGCTCCGCAGGCAGGTGCATGCGCGTGCCGTTGGCGCCGGTTTCAGCACCGGCGGCGGCGAGGATCTCGCGCGCCTGCGGCAGCAGCACCTCGATGCCGAGGCGTTCGAGAATCTGCAGCGAGGCCGCGTGGATGCGCTCCACCGCCTCGGCGTCGATCACCTCGATCGGCGCGTAGCCGCGGCGCAAGGCTCGCCGCGGCGACTGCTGCAGGCCGCCGCGAGCAGTGACACGCTGGCCCCGCCGGCCGCCGGATTTGCGTGCGGACATGCTCGACTCCCCCGGTGTTGTGACACCGCCGCTGCGACAACGCCGTTTTGGCACCGCTGGCGCAGCGGCGCGGCGCTTCAATCGCAGGCGGTGAATTTTTGTGCAATATACTGAACAAAGCTGCGCTGACAACTGCCAGCAAGCGTCACGCGGGCGACATCTCCGGGCGACCGGAACCGCCGCGGCGCACCCCTTCAGCGCAAGCCATCGTAAGTGCCCGGCAGAGCGGTGATCAACAGCGCCATCACCGGTTCCGTGGAGCGATTGCAGACGCGATGCTCCTGATCGCCGGCGAAGCGCAGGGTATCGCCCCGCTCGATCAGCAGCTCGCGCGCGCCCAGCTCCAGACGCAGCTCGCCGTCCAGCGTCGAAAGGTGCAGAAATGTCCCCGGCTCGTAGCCCTTGGAGGCGAGCACGCCGCCGGGCTGAAAGGTCAGTTCGTACCATTCCAGCGGCAAAATGGTGCGCGCCGGGCTGAGAATGCGCAGCGAGCAGAGGCCATCGGCACTGGCCATGGTCGGCGTCGAATAGGCCTTGAGATGTTCGGTGACGCCCTGGCGCTGGCTGATCGCGGCGTTGCTGAGCAGGTCGCCGATTTCGATGCCCAGCGCTGAAGTCAGGTGCCAGAGCACGCTCAGCGTCGGGTTGACCAGGCCGCGCTCGATCTGCGAGAGCATCGATTTCGATACCCCGCTGCGCTTGGCCAGCTCCTCCAGCGTCAGGCGGCGCTGGCGGCGCACCGAGCGCAGCGTGTTGCCGATCGGCGGCACCGGCTGTTTGTCTATGCTCATCTCCCGCAGTTTCCTCGGCGGCGCGCGCAGTCCGCGATTTCAGCATCTCACACCTTTGCGCAAGATAGTGAAAACCGGGTTCGCGAGCATTTGCGGTGTCGAGCGGTTTCGCGGTAGTGTGAAATCAAGCGGACGTCGATCGGCCCTGGCAGGCGCTGAAATGCAGTCACGGCCACGACGTAAACGCTGCACCAGAGCCCGGAATGTCCGTTTTCGGCAAGAAACGGTCGCCTCCGGGCACCCGCGCGGGCGATCGTTGCAAACAATGACAAAGTGACTCCGCGGACTGGCAAACAAGACTTCACAACGGCCAGCACTGCATGCCCGACCCCTAATTTCTCACGGTATCTGGAGGAGAACCGAATGTCTGATCAAGACAAGTACCCGCATCCCGCGATTCCCCACTACATCGATGCGCTCGAAAAGCGCAAGATCAGCCGCCGCGAATTTCTGCGCACCACCACCCTGCTCGGCCTTTCGGCCACTGCCGCCTACGGCATCGCCGGCAAGATCACCGGCGAGGGCATGATGCCTGTCGCACAGGCTGCCGAGGGCAAAAAGGGCGGCGTGCTGCGCATCTCCATGGTGGTACAGGAAATGGCCGATCCGGCCACCTTCTCCTGGGTGGAGAAATCCAACGTCGCGCGGCACATCGGTGAATTCCTCACCGTGACCGGCGCCGACAACGTCACCCGCCCCTACCTGGCCGAGCGCTGGGAGGCCTCCGAGGACCTCAAGACCTGGACCTTTCACCTGCGCAAGGGCGTGAAATGGCACAACGGCGACGACTTCAACGCCGATGACGTGGTGCACAACTTCACCCGCTGGCTGGATCCCGATACCGGCTCATCCAACGTCGGCCTGTTCGCCTCGATGCTCGAAGAAACCGGCGAGAAGGATGGCGATGGCAACGCCATCAAGCGCATGTCCGCCAATGCCGTCGAGAAGGTCGACAGCCACACCGTGCGCCTCAACCTGAACTCGCCGGTGCTGTCGATCCCGGAAAACCTGTACAACTACCCGACGATGATCGTCCATCGCGGCTTCGGCAAGGACGGCAACAACGACTTCAGCAAAAACCCCATCGGCACCGGCCCGTACACGCTGGTCGAATTCGCCGTCGGCGAGAAAGCGATCCTCAAGCGCGGCCCGGGCAAGTACTGGGGTGAGGATCTTGACGATCCCTACATCGGTGGCCCGGTCTACCTCGACGAGATCCACTACTACGACCACGGCGCCGCCTCCGCAGCGCAGCTGGCGGCCTACGCCTCCGGCCAGGTGGACATGATCTACGAGTACGACGTGGCCTCCTCGCAGATGGCCGAGAGCCTGCCGAACACCATGGTGCACACCGCGCGCACCGCGCAGACCGGCGTGGCACGCATGCAGGTCGACGTGGCGCCCTTCGACAACCCGAAGGTGCGCGAGGCGATCCTCGCCTGCATCGACACCACCGAGTACCCGGCCCTCACCTACCAGGGCAAGGCCGACCCGGGCGAGCACCACCACGTGGCGCCGATCCACCCCGAGTACTTCAAGCTGCCGAAGATGAAGCGCGATGTGGCCAAGGCCAAGATGCTGCTCGCCGAGGCCGGCCACGCCGATGGCCTCGACCTGACCATCGACGTCGGCAACACCAACGGCCCCTGGCAGCAGGCCTGCTGCGAGGTGATGAAGCAGCAGCTCGCCGAAGCCGGCATCAACCTCAACCTCAACGTCATGCCCTCGGGCAAGTACTGGGAAATCTGGGACAAGACGCCGTTCGGTTTCACCGCCTGGACCCACCGCCCGCTGGGCACCATGGTGCTGAGCCTGGGCTACCGCTCCGGCGTGCCGTGGAACGAGACCCACTACAACAACCCGGCGTTCGACGCTGCACTGGATGAGGCCGAGTCACTGCTCGACGTCGACCAGCGCCGCGCGGCGATGGAAAAAGTGGAGATGATCATCCAGAGCGACCACATCATGGTGCAGCCGATCTGGACGCAGAAATTCTTCGTCGCCCGCGACACGGTGAAGAACCTCTCCGCCCACCCGACGCAGTACCATCAGTTGCACAGGGTCTGGATCGACGCCTGATCCAGCCGGAAGGGCCCGCATAAGCGGGCCCTTCGCCGTTGCCGGGGCCACATCGCCTCCCCTGCCTCCACCTGACTGGAGCTCAACGGATGTTGATACTCACTTTAAAAAGACTCACCTCCATGATTCTGATCATGGCGGTGGTCTCGCTGATCCTGTTCGCGATCTTCGAGACCGACAAACTCAACGTCGCCGGCAAGGTGCTCGGCCCCTATTCAAGCCTCGAGCAGCGCGAAATCTGGCTGGAGAAGAACGGCTATAACGATCCATTCTTCACCCGCTATTTCCGCTGGGTGGGCAACGCCGCGGTCGGCGACTTCGGCGAATCGATCAAGTTCCGCGCGCCCGTCTCCGACCTGCTGTGGCCGCGCCTGGCCAACACCGGCATCCTCGCCGGCCTGCTGTTCGCGATCATGATCCCCCTGTCGCTGACCATGGGCGTACTGGCCGGGATGAAGGAGGGCTCGTTCCGCGACCGGGCGATATCGGTCACTTCGGTGGCCACCACCTCGGTGCCGGAATTCGCCTCGGCGACCTTCCTCACCGCTATTTTCGTCTTCGGTCTCGACTGGCTGCCCGGCACCTCATCGATGACCGGCGGCTTCGACTGGAAGCAGCTGGTGCTGCCGGTGGCGGTGCTGCTGCTCTACGATTTCGGCTACGTGACGCGCATGACCCGCGCTTCGATGGCCGAGGTGATGACTTCGCAGTACATCCGCACCGCGATACTCAAGGGGCTGCCGTACCGTTCGGTGATCCTCAAACACGCCCTGCGCAACGCGCTGATCGCCCCCTTCACGGTGATCGTGCTGCAGCTCAACTGGCTGCTCTCGGGGGTGATCGTGGTCGAGGTGTTCTTCGCCTACAAGGGCTTTGGCAACCTGTTGCTGGAAGCGGCGCTGTTCGGTGACATCTACGTCATCGAGGCCTGCACGCTGGTAGCGGTGTTCGTTGCGGTGTTCTCGCAGTTCATCTCGGACATCGGCTACACCCTGCTCAACCCGCGCATCCGCTTCAGCTAGGAGGGGTCGACAATGACTCAAGTGACCGATTCCGCCGTCACGGCGGATCTCGAAGCCAAGCCCTCGCTGATCAGCCGCATCGGCGGCACCCTCGGCCTGATGCGCGAATCGCCGGTGGGCATGGTCGGCCTCGCACTGGTGCTGTTCTGGGTGCTGATGGCGCTGATCGCCCCTCTGCTGCCGCTGTACGACCCGCTGGAGCAGATCATGCCCCTGCAGGCGATCGGCGCGGCGGCGCCGGACGGCAACACCTTCTGGCTGGGCACCGACCACAAGGGCCGCGACATTCTCTCCCGGGTGATCTGGGGCTCGCAGCGGGTGCTGGTCTGGGCCACCCTGGCAACCGTCGTGGCCTACGTCGCCGGCATGCTGATGGGCGTGGTCTCGGGATACCTGGGCGGCTGGTACGACGAAGTGCTGTCCTTCGTCGCCAACGTGCTGCTGTCGTTCCCGGTGATGGTGCTGTACGTGATCATCATCACCTACCTGGGCGCCTCCGGGATCAACATCGTGCTCGCCGTGACCTTTGCCTCGGCACCGGGGATCATGCGTATCGTGCGCGGCCTGGTGCTCGATCTGCGCAACCGCGACTACATCTTCGCCGCCCAGACCCGCGGTGAATCGGCCTGGCGCATCATGCTCATCGAGCTACTGCCCAACGCCCGCGGCCCGCTGATCGTCGATGCCTGCCTGCGTCTGGGCTACACCACGGTGGCGATCGCCACACTGGGCTTCCTCGGCCTGGGGCTGCCACCGCCAGAGCCCGATTGGGGCCTGATGATCAAGGAAGCCGTGCCGCTGGGCAGCTTTGCCGGGCACATGATGATCATCCCCGCAGTGGCCCTGTCCTCACTGATTCTCGGGTTCAACCTGCTGGCCGATGGCCTGCGCGAAATATCGCTGCGCGATTGAGGTGCCGACATGATCGAATTTGACGAAAATGCACCGGTCCTCGAGATCCGCGATCTGAACCTGTCCTACTGGACCCGCGCCGGGGAGATCCCGGCGGTGATCGACTTCTCGCTGACCGTGGACAAGGGCGAGAGCGTCGGCCTGGTGGGCGAATCCGGTTGCGGCAAGTCGACCGTGGCGATGGCCATCATGCAGTACATGGGCAACAACGGCTCGATCGTCAGCGGCAGCATCAAGTTCAAGGGCGTCGAGCTGACCACCCTGCCGCCCGAAGAACTGCGCCAGTTGCGCGGCGCGCAGATCTCGATGATCTACCAGGAGCCCTTCGCCTCGCTGAACCCGAGCCTGAAGATCGGCACCCAGCTCACCGAAGTGACCATGGTGCACGAGAACATCAGCCGCGAGCAGGCCCACGAGCGCGCCGTGGAACTGCTGGGCGATGTCAAGCTGCCCGATCCGGAGCGCGTCATGGACGCCTATCCGCACCAGCTCTCCGGCGGCCAGCAGCAGCGCGTGGTGATCGCCATGGGGCTGCTCTCCAAACCGGCGCTGCTGCTGCTCGACGAGCCGACCACGGCGCTGGATGTGACCGTCGAGGCGGGCATCACCAAGCTGATCGCCGAGCTGTCGCGCAAGTACGGCACCTCGCTGATGTACATCTCGCACAACCTCGGGCTGATCCTCGAAGTCTGCGACCGGGTATTCGTGATGTACTCCGGCGAAGTGGTCGAAGAGGGCATCATCAACTCGGTGTTCACCTGGCCCAAGCACCCCTACACCCACGGCCTGTTCGGCTGCATCCCGCTGCCCACTGCAGACAAGAACGCCGCACCGCTGAAGCCGATCCGCGGCCAGCTGCCGCTGCCCCATGAGCGCCCGCTGGGCTGCAACTTCGGCCCGCGCTGCGATCACTTCGAGGCCGGCCGCTGCGACACCGGGGTGATCGGCATGGACATCGCCCGCGAAAACAACGATGCCAGCCGCAAGCACCGGGTGCGCTGCGTGCGTTGGGACGAGATCGACCACGGCAACGATCTGCCCCACGGCGACAGCAAGCCACCGATGGATTTCGGCGATACCGTGCTCGAAGTCGAGCACATGCAGAAGTACTACGAAATCCAGGATCGCTCCATCGCCGCGCTGATCCAGGGCCGCAGCATCAAATACGTGAAGGCCAACGAAGAGATCAACTTTGACGCCAAACGCGGCGAAACGGTAGCCATCGTCGGCGAATCCGGCTGCGGCAAATCGACCTTCGCCAAGGTGCTGATGGGTCTGGAAACCACCGAGCGCGGCGAGGTGCGCCACAGCGGCAACAACATCGCCGACGTGCCGGTGCGCAAGCGCGACGCCAAGCAGATCGCCTCGCTGCAGATGGTCTTCCAGAACCCCTTCGACACCCTCAACCCGAGCCACAGCATCGGCGCGCAGATCAGCCGGGTGATCGACAAGTTCGGCGTCGAGTCCGACAAGGACAAAATCAAGGACCGGGTGATGAAGCTGCTGGACACGGTCAAGCTGCCGCGCGACTTCTACTATCGCAGGCCGCGCCAGCTGTCCGGCGGCCAGAAGCAGCGCATCGGCATCGCCCGCGCCTTTGCCGGACACCCGTCGATGGTGATCGCCGACGAGCCGGTTTCGGCGCTGGACGTCTCGGTCGCCGCCGCGGTCACCGAGCTGCTGATGGACATCCAGCGCGAACACCAGACCACCCTGCTGTTCATCAGCCACGACCTGTCGGTGGTGCGCTACCTGTCGGATCGCATCGTGGTCATGTACCTCGGCCAGATCATGGAGCGCGGCACCACCGACGAGATCTTCGCGCCGCCCTACCACCCCTACACCGAGGCGCTGCTCTCGGCGGTGCCGATCGCAGACCCCGAGGTGACCAAGCGCGAGATTCTGCTCGAAGGCAATCTGCCCAGCGTGCTCAATCCGCCCAAGGGCTGCCCCTTCACCACGCGCTGCCCGCGCAAGGTGGGGAAAATCTGCGACGAGCAGCGCCCGCCGGAGCAGGATGCCGGCAACGGCCACATCATCGCCTGCCACATTCCGCTCGAGGAGTTGCGCAAGGTGGAGCCGGTGATCAACGTGCCGCCACCGGAGGCACGCGGCCACACGGCGGAGACGGCCGAAAGCTAGCGCAGCAGTAAGATCCCGGCGGCAGCCGCCGCCGGGGCCACGGAGTCTCAGAACATGTACAAACGAATTCTCGTCGGCCTCGACGGCTCGGATCACGGCATCACCGCGGCCCGCGCCGCGGTACAGCTGGCACGCAACTTCGACGCCGAACTGCACCTGCTGACGGTTACCCGGCCCTATCGCGTCTCCGGCGAGCTGAAGCGCTACCTGGAGGCGGAAAATCTGCTCGGCGAGCCCAAATACGTGCTCGATGAGATGACCCAGACAATCGTCGATGACGGCAAGGAGATCGCCCGCGAGGCGGGGCTGAAGAAGATCCGCTCCGAGATTCGCGAGGGCAAGCCGGCACGTAGTCTCTGCGACTACGCCGAGCAGGAACATATCGATTTGATCGTGGTCGGCTCGCGCGGCATCGGCGAGCTGGAGGCAGCGCTGCTCGGCAGCGTCTCGCAGAAGGTCAGCATGCTCAGCAAATGCAGCGTGCTTATCGTACGCTGAGCGCCCGCCCCGTATCGCGATAAGGCTCAATCGGTGGCGAGCATCGTCGATCCCGAATTGAGCGACACCACCTGGTTGCGGCCGCGGTGCTTGGCCCGGTACATGGCCTCATCGGCACGCTGCATGATGGTCTCGATGTCCTCCGGGGCGTCTGCCGCGTGGCAGTAGAGGCCGATACTCACCGTCAATCCACCCAGGGCTTCGAGCACCATTTCCCGCGACGATTCATCGATGTCGGTATCGGCCAGCAACTCGCCGAGTTTCGAGTCGGCCACAGCCTGGCGAATGCGCTCGGCGCGGCGCGCTGCCTGATCTGAATCGCCGTCCAGATAGGCGGCGAATTCATCGCCGCCGTAGCGCGCCAGTAGATCGTCCCCGCGCATCTGTGCGGCGAGCACCTCGGCAACCCGCTGCAGTGCGCGATCACCCAGAGCGTGCCCACCGCCGTCGTTGATCCGCTTGAAGTGATCGATATCCACCAGCATCACGCAGCGCTGCGCCGGACGACCGCGCCGCTCGGCGCGAATGCGCACCACCTCACGCTCAAAGTAGCGGCGATTGGCGAGACCGGTCAGGTGATCGCTGTCCGCCGCTACCGCGAGGCGCTTATTGGCTTCGAGCAATTGGCTGGTGGCCTCGGCGATGCGCGATTGCAGATCGGCATTGAGCCGCTCCACCTCGCGCCGCGAACCCTGCAGGCGCGCCACCAGTCGAGCCAGCGCCGAACCCAGCTGGCGCACTTCGCGCGGGGCGTAGCCGCCGGCATCGCGAATGGCACCGTCCAGATCATCCTCTACCAGCCGCGAGGCATCCTGGGCGAGGCGGTTGATCGGCGAGATGATCCAGAACGTCATGGCCACGCCGAGGGCCGCGGCGAGCAACAGCCCGGAACTGATCCAGCGATAATTGGCCACCATCATCGCGTCGATGCGCATCTGCACCTCGGCCTTCGGCTGCGGCACCATCACCCCCCAGCCGATCTCGGGCACCGCCGTGTATCCGGCGACCATATCCGCTTTCATGTGCGGCGAATAAAACTCGATGACCCCGGTGCGGCCGGCCATCATCTCGCGCACCACCGAGAGCTTCGACAGATCGCGCATCTGCACCACCCAATCGCCGTTGGGATGTGCGACCACCCGCCCGTGCTGATCGACGATGGCCGAATGGCCCAACTCGCCGAACTGGATGCCGCTGCGCAATTTTTCGATCAGATCCAGCCGTAGCTCGCCGAGCAAGACCGCGATCAGTGCCGGCTCTGCAGCGCCATCCTGCTGTACAAAAACCGGCTGGCCGACCAGCACGCTGGCCCGCCCGCTCAGCGGGCTGCGCTTGATGCCACTGATGAATGGCTCGCGTTGGTCGCGCACGCGGATAAAGCAGGGTTCGTTAGCAAGCTGCTGCGGTGAACTGTGCGTGGGCGGCTGACTGGCGTCATCGCCCGGCTCGCGATCCGCATCTGCGCCCGCATCGCGATGAGCGAGCCCCAGCACCTGGCCATCGCGGCGCACCAGCGCCAGTGCGGCGAAGCCACTGGTATCGAACAGTACATCTTCGAGAACGCTCTGCGGCCGCTCGGCACTGCCGATGGTGTGCGACAGCAGACGCAGCAGCTCGCGCTGATCGGCGATGTAGATGCCGATGGGCGCCGACAGGTTCTCGGCCAGAAGCTGGTGCTTCTCGCGGATCTCGCGCCAGCTGTCCTGCCAAGCGGCATCGTGCAGGTGCATGGTGAGCAGGCCGATGGGCAGCACGGCGACGATCGCCATGCAGATCAGGATCAACCGCAGCACGGGCTGATTACGCAGGCGGCCAAATAGGCGACCGCTACTGGCGCGACGATTACTCATTGTCTCTCGCGGTTTAGCGCGCTTCCCCCGCGCCGTGGTGGCCTGATTATATGCAGTGAATGCGAAAGAGGTTTTCTTGAATGAACGTATGGTTAGAAATCAGATATAGCGCATATTTTGAGGCGCCCGGTAAAACGCAGCGAGTGCATTAGCGCCGCGAAAACTGCCTATCGGCCGCGTTTTCGCGCTTCCAGCAAGGCCGCGCCCAATGAACCTACTCCACCGCGCTGATCGCGCTGCGCCGGCTGGCGAGTGCGGCCGCCACCCTGGCCGCCACCCTGGCCACTGCTCTGGCCGCGCGATGAGTTGCGCTCGCTGCCATCGCCGCCGCGCTGCGGCTTGTCGGCCAGGCGCATGGTCAGGCCGATGCGCTTGCGCTTGACGTCCACTTCCATAACCTTCACCCGCACCACATCGCCGGCGGCGACGATCTCGTGCGGGTCCTTGACGAAGCGATCCGCGAGCGCCGAGATGTGCACCAGCCCGTCCTGATGCACACCCACATCGACGAAGGCACCGAAGTGGGTAACGTTGGTGACGACGCCTTCCAGCTGCATGCCGGGTTCCAGATCAGAGATCTTCTCCACGCCTTCTTTGAACTCGGCGGTTTTGAATTCCGGGCGCGGATCGCGTCCCGGCTTGTGCAGTTCGGCGAGGATGTCCTTCACCGTCGGCAGGCCGAAGCGCTCGTCGGTATAGCGGCGCGGGTCGAGAGATTTCAGAAAGCCGCTGTCGCCGATCAGCGCGCGCACATCGCGGCCGGTATCCTCGGCGATACGCTTGACCACCGGATAGGCCTCCGGATGCACGGCGGAAGCATCCAGCGCATTGCGCCCGTCCATCACGCGCAGGAAACCGGCGCACTGCTCGAAGGTTTTCTCACCCAGCCGCGGCACCTTTTTCAGCGCCGCGCGGCTGATAAACGCACCGTTTGCATCGCGGTAGTCGACGATATTCTGCGCCAGCGCGCCCGACAGGCCGGAGACGTGCGCCAGCAGCGCTGCCGAAGCCATATTCACATCCACCCCGACTGCATTCACGCAGTCCTCGACCACCGCATCCAGCGAGCGGCCGAGCCGGCTCTGATTGACATCGTGCTGGTACTGGCCAACGCCGATCGCCTTCGGCTCGATCTTCACCAGCTCGGCCAGCGGGTCCTGCAATCTGCGGCCAATGGATGCCGCACCGCGCAGCGAGACATCGATATCGGGCATCTCTCGGGAGGCCAGCTCAGAGGCCGAATACACCGAGGCGCCGGCCTCGCTGACGATCATTTTCTGCAAGCGCAATTGCGGGTGTTTTTTGATCAGCTCGGCGGCCAGCTTGTCGGTCTCGCGCGAGGCGGTGCCGTTGCCGATAGCGATCAGCCCCACGGCGTGTTTTTCCGCCAGCCCCGCCAGCGCATGCACGGATTGATCCCACTTGTTCTGCGGCGCGTGCGGGTAAATCGTCGCCGTATCGACGAGCTTGCCGGTATTGTCCAGCACCGCCACCTTGACCCCGGTGCGCAAGCCCGGATCGAGGCCGATGGTGGCTTTGGCGCCGGCGGGAGCGGCCAGCAGCAGATCGCGCAGATTGCGCGCGAACACATCGATCGCCGTTTCTTCGGCCGCCTCTCGCAGGCGGTTTTTCAGATCCAGATCGAGCCGCGTGTGCAGTTTCACTTTCCACGCCAGGCGCACCACCTGCGCCAGCCACTTGTCGGCCGGGCGGCGAGCATTTTCGTGATAGATCGAGGCGATGCCGAAATGCGCGGCGATGCGCCCCTCGCAGGGGTGGCGCGGAGCATCCTCCGCCACCTCCAGATCCAGATCCAGATGCAGCACGCCCTCATTGCGACCGCGCAGCAGCGCCAGCGCGCGATGGCTGGGAACCTTCGCCACCGCCTCGCTGTAATCGAAGTAATCGGCGAACTTGTTGCCCTTTTCCTCCTCGCCGGGCACCACCCTGGCGCTCAGCAGGCCACGCTCCCAAAGCAGCTCGCGCAGCTCCCCGGCCAGCGCCGCGTCCTCGGCGAAGACCTCCATCAGAATCTGTCGCGCGCCATCCAGCGCCGCGGCGGCATCGGCCACCCCCTTGTCGGCATCGACGAATTTGCCCGCTTCGCTGTCCGGGTCGAGCGCCGGATTCTCCAGCAGCGACTGCGCCAGCGGCGCCAGCCCGGCCTCGCGGGCGATCTGCGCCTTGGTGCGACGCTTTTTCTTATACGGCAGATAGAGATCTTCGAGCTCGGTTTTGGTGGTCGTCGCGGCGATCCGCCCGCGCAGCTCATCGCTCAGCTTGCCCTGTTCATCGATGGCTTTGAGCACCGCGTCGCGGCGTTCTTCCAGCTCGCGCAGATAGATCAGCCGCGAATCGAGCTGGCGCAGTTGCGCGTCGTCCAGCCCGCCGGTGGCTTCCTTTCGGTAGCGCGCGATGAACGGCACCGTGCTGCCGTCGTCGATCAGCTCGACAGCGGCCTGCACCTGGCGGGGTTGGACAGAGAGTTCAGCGGCGATCAGCTCGGCGATGTTCATCGGGCCTGGCGTGCCTGTGCGGTGGGAAGGCGGAGGATGCTAGACGCGGTGGCCGGGCGGTGCAAGCGGGTCGCTGCGGCCGCGCGCGGAATGGCGCAGCGTGGCCACGGGTGTCCGCCTTGAAGCGGCCATCGGCGCACGGCCGCTGAAGCGGCATGTTGGATCTCAACCGCACCAGCCGCCGCGGCGGCCGCCGTCGTAAGCGCGGCCGAGGCCGGCGGCGATCAGCTCGGCGGCCAATTGGCGGCCGTCGAGCCAGACTTCAGCGACCAGCCGGAAATAATTGCCGCGGCGGATGTGGCGCAGTTCGATCTGCCGCGCGGCGCGCAGCCTGGCGTTGGCGAAGTCTCGCGCGGCGCGGGCGGCCTGCAATTCCGCGTCGCAGCGGGCGCGCAATTCGGGGGTATCGACACCAGCCAGACGCACGCGGATATCGCGGCCGATGATATCCGGCCAGCCGGGAATACGGGCGCGGAAGGTGTCGCCATCGATGCCGGCGACCAGCTCGGCACGGGCGTTGCCGTAGTGATCGCCGCGCCACTGGCCGCTGGCCGTGCTCTCTGCGGCAACGGCGGACTCCCCTTCCGGCGGTGTGGCACAGGCCGTCAGCAGCAGCGCCAGCAGGGACAAAATCAACCGCGCCGCGAAGCGATGGATTGCCGCGTTCAAACCCGCTCAGCCGGCCACTGCGGCGAGGCAGGCGGCCATCAGCGCCGCCGGGTAGATGCCCAGACCGAGCAGTGCCCAGCCGTTGATCGACAGCGCGCAGCGCGCGCCGAAGCCGGCTTCCAGCCCGCCCTGCTCGACCGGCTCATCGAAAAACATGGTCTTGACCAGGCGCAGGTAATAGAAGGCGCCGATCACCGAGAACAGCACCGCGGCGACCGCGATCCACAGCAGATCCGCCTGCAGCGCGGCGCGCAGCACGGACAGCTTGGCGTAAAAGCCCACCGCCGGCGGCACCCCGGCCAGCGAAAAGACCACCAGCAGCATGACGAAGGCGAACCAGGGGCTGCGCCGGAACAGGCCGGCGAAGTCGCTGATCCGCTCGGCCTCAAAACCGCTGCGCGACAGCAGCAGCAACATGCCGAAGGCGGCGGCGCTGGTCAGCGCGTAGGTCACGGCGTAGAACAGCGTCGCCGCGTAGCCGTCGGCGCTGCCCGGCAGCAGGCCGAGCAGCAGAAAGCCGATGTGGGCGATGGTCGAATAGGCCAGCATCCGCTTCAGCGAGGTCTGCGCGATGGCGACGACGTTGCCGACGGCGATCGAGGCGATGGCCAGCGCGGCGAGCATGCCGCGCCAATCGGCCTGCAGGCCGCCGAGGCCGTCGTCGAGCAGGCGCAGCAGCAGCGCCACCGCGGCCAGCTTGGGCGCCGAGGCGACGAACAGGGTGCTGGCGGTGGGCGCGCCCTGATAGACATCCGGCAGCCACATGTGAAAGGGCACGGCACCGAGCTTGAAGGCGACGCCGACGACCACGAAGGCGAGGCCGAAGAGGAAGCCGAGGCGCGCCTCGCCGGCGGCCTGCAGCGCCGCGGCAACGTCCGCCAGCAGCAGGCTGGCGGTGGCTCCGTAGAGCATCGACATGCCGTACAGCAGCATGCCGCTGGCGATGGCGCCGAGGACGAAATACTTCATCGCCGCCTCGCTGGCGCGCGGCTCGTCGCGGCGCAGCGCGACCATCGCGTACAGCGACAGCGACAGCAGCTCCAACCCCAGGTACAGCGACAACAGGCTGGCCGCCGAGGCCAGCACCAGCATGCCGCTGCCGGCGAACAGCGCCAGGGCGTGAAACTCGCCGGCGGGCATGCCGCGGCGGGCCAGATCGGGGTGCGCGTAGAGCAGCGCCAGCGCCATCACCACCAGCATCCACGGGCGCAGCAGGCCGGCCAGCCCATCGACCTGCACCGCACCGCCGAAGGCGCTGGCCGGCTCGGCGGCGAGGCTGGCGATCAGCGCGGCCAACAGCGTCAATAGCGCCAGCGAGATGGCTCCGCTGCCGCCGCCGGCATAGCTCTGCCAGAGCAGCAGCAGGCAGGCGCCGCTGGCGATGAGGATTTCCGGCAGTACGACGATCACATCCTGCATGTCTGTCCCCGCAGGGCAATGGGCCCGCGCCGCAGCGCAGCGGAAGAATCTGTGGCCCGGCGGCAGATAGTCGGGCCGATCACTGCCCCACTCCCGCAAGCGCCGGCAATTTCGACTGGCCGATGTGCACCAGCAGCTTGTCCACCGAGCCGTGCATCACCGCCACCAGCGGATCGGGCCAGACGCCGAGCAGCAGCACGCAGGCGGCGAGCACGCCGAGCACCAGCTTTTCGCGCGCCGCCAGCGGCGCCAGCTCGGCCACCGGCTGCGAGGCGGTCTCGCCGTAGAACACGCGCTTGACCATCCACAGGGTGTAGGCGGCGCCGAGGATCAGCGTGCTGGCGGCAAAAAAGGCCAGCCAGGGGTCGGCGGCGAAGCTGGCGAGGATCACCATGAATTCGCCGACGAAACCGGAGGTGCCCGGCAGTCCGGCGTTGGCCATGGCGAAGAACACGCTCATCGCGGCAAAGCCCGGCATGGCGTTGACCACGCCGCCGTAGTCGGCGATCAGCCGCGTGTGCATGCGCTCGTAGAGCACGCCGACGCAGAAGAACATCGCCGCGGAGACGAAGCCGTGGGAGATCATCTGCACCAC
Organism: uncultured Chromatiales bacterium; assembly: GCA_965602395.1. Classification (GTDB taxonomy): domain Bacteria; phylum Pseudomonadota; class Gammaproteobacteria; order CBFCYW01; family CBFCYW01; genus CBFCYW01. The sequence continues at coordinate 29,896 of CBFCYW010000013.1, read as the reverse complement.
CGCGCCCTCCACGCCGAGGCGCGCCGCGTCGCTGTCGCCGGCCACCCGCACCAGGCCGATGGCGATGAACAGGCCGAGGGTGACAAAGCCCATGTGGGCGATCGACGAGTAGGCGATGAGCTTTTTCAGATCCTCCTGCACCAGCGCCACGAAGCCGATGTAGACCACCGCCACCAGCGACAGACCGATGACCACCCAGGCCAGCGATTCGGCGGCGTCCGGGGCGATCGGCAGCGAGAAGCGCAGAAAGCCGTAGGCGCCCATTTTCAGCATCACCGCGGCCAGCACCGCGGAGCCGCCGGTGGGCGCTTCGACGTGGGCGTCCGGCAGCCAGGTGTGCACCGGCCACATGGGGATCTTCACCGCGAAGGCCAGCAGGAAGGCGACGAACAGCCACTGCTGCGCACCCAGCGGCAGCATCGCGCGGTGGAAATCGGCGATGGCGAAGCTGCCGGTCTGCAGGTGCAGCCAGATCAGCGCCACCAGCATGAACACCGAGCCGAGGAAGGTGTAGAGGAAGAACTTGATCGTCGCGTAGACCCGGTTCGGCCCGCCCCAGATGCCGATCACCAGAAACATCGGGATCAGCATGCCCTCCCAGAAAACGTAAAACAGGATCGCATCGGTGGCGGCGAACACGCCGACCATAAAGCCGGCCATGGCCAGAAAGCAGGCCAGATAGATCGCCGGGCGGTCGCCGAGCTGCTCGCCGGCGGCCACCGTCACCAGCCAGGTGACGATGCTGGTGAGCAGCACCAGCGGCAGCGCGATGCCGTCGATGCCCAGCGCGTAGTAGACGCCGAAATCCGCCAGCCAGGCGTGCCGCTCGACGAACTGCATGCCGGCGTCGGCGCTGTCGAAACCCGCCCACAGCGCCACGCTGAGCAGCAGCAGCAAGCTCGCCAGACCGCGCGCCAGCGTGCGCGCCACGGCGTCGCCGGCCAGCGCCACCAGCAGCGCGGCCAGCAGATAGCCCCAGATCAGCATGCTCAGCAGTGGCCAGTCGTGCGTCATCTCGCCGCTACTCCAGCACGAACCAGCCGATGAGCATCAGCAGGCCGATGATCATGGCGAAGGCGTAGTGGTACAGAAAGCCGCTCTGCAGGCGCCGCGCCAACTGCGCCAGGCGCCCCACCCCGGCGGCCGAGCCATCCACCAGCAGGCCGTCGATGAGCGCCGCGTCACCGCCGCGCCACAGGCCGCGGCCGAGACCGCGCGAGGCCGCCGCGAGCACCCGCTCGTTGAACAGATCGAAACCGTATTTGGCCTCCAGCAGCCGGTGCAGCGGCGCCAGCGCGGTTTTCAGCGCGTCGGCCAGCGCCGGCCGGCGCAGGAACAGCCACCAGGCGAGCAGCGCGCCGGCGGCGGCCAGATACAGCGGCGGCGCGGCGAAGGCGTGCGCGGTGAAGGCGGCGACGCCCGTGTAGCCGAGCCGCGAGAGCACATCGTTGGCCGGATCGACGTGGATCGCCGCGCCCAGCCAGCCGCCGAACACCAGCGGGCCGAGGGTCAGCGCGCCGATCGCCAGCGAAGGCACCGCCAGCGCGATCAGCGGCCAGGTGACAACGCGCGGGCTCTCGTGCAGATGGGCCTTGGCGTGCTCATCGGCGCGGCTGTCGCCGAAAAAGACCAGAAACAGCAGTCGGAAGCTGTACAGCGCGGTGACGAAAACGCCGATCAGCAGCGCCCAATAGGCGTAACCGCTGCCCAGGCGCTCGGCGGCGTGCACCGCTTCGATGATCGCATCCTTCGAGTAAAAGCCGGAGAAACCCGGCGCGCCGATCAGCGCCAGGGTGCCGATCAGACTGGTCCAGAAAGTCACCGGCATGCTGTGGCGCAAAGCGCCCATGCGGCGCATGTCCTGCTGGTGGTGCAGGGCGATGATCACCGAGCCGGCGGCGAGGAACAGCAGCGCCTTGAAAAAGGCGTGGGTCATCAGGTGGAAAATCGCCGCCGAATAGGCCGAGGCACCCAGCGCGGCGGTCATGTAGCCGAGCTGGGAAAGCGTCGAATAGGCCACCACGCGCTTGATATCGTGCTGCACCAGCCCGACCAGCCCCATGAACAGCGCGGTGCTGGCGCCGATCACCAGCACCACCGACAGCGCCGTCTCGGAGAGCTCGAACAGCGGCGACATGCGCGCCACCATGAATATGCCGGCGGTGACCATGGTGGCGGCGTGGATCAGCGCCGAGATCGGCGTCGGCCCCTCCATCGAATCCGGCAGCCAGACGTGCAGTGGCACCTGCGCGGATTTGCCCATCGCACCGACGAACAGCAGCAGGCAGATCAGCGTCGCCGCCGCCCACTCGGCGCCCGGCCAGGGCGACCAGCTCTGCCCGAGCAGCGAGGGCGCAGCGGCGAATACCGCGTCGTAGTCCAGGCTGCCGGTCCAGTAGAGCACCGCGGCGATGCCGAGCAGAAAGCCGAAATCGCCGACGCGGTTGACCAGAAAGGCTTTCAGATTGGCTTTAACCGCCGACTCGCGCTTGAACCAGAAGCCGATCAGCAGATAGGAGACCAGCCCCACCGCCTCCCAGCCGAAGAACAGTTGCAGGAAATTGTCCGCCATCACCAGCATCAGCATGGCGAAGGTGAACAGGTTGATGTAGGCGAAAAAGCGCTGGTAGCCCGGATCATCGGCCATGTAACCGACGGTGTAGACGTGCACCGCCAGCGACACGCCGGTGACCACCACCATCATCAGCACCGTCAGGCGGTCGACCAGAAAACCGATGGAGAGCTGCAGATCGCCGCTGCTCAGCCAGGTGTAGAGCTTGCCGTGGTAACTGTGCATATGCCCGCTGAGATGCCCGGCGAGCACCAGCAGCGACAGCAGGCAGGACAGCGCCACCATGCCGATGGCCACGCGATGCGCCGCGGCGCGGCCGATGCGCCGGCCGAACAGGCCGCAGATGATCGCGCCGAGCAGTGGGGCGAAGGCGATGATCGAATACAGGCCTTTCACCGCATCACCCCTTCAGATCGTCCATTTCATCGACGTTGATACTGGCGCGATTGCGAAACAGCACCACCAGAATCGCCAGGCCGATAGCCGACTCGGCAGCGGCCACGGTGAGGATGAAAAACACGAACACCTGTCCGCCGAGATCACCGAGAAAATGCGCGAAGGCGATGAAGTTGAGATTCACCGCCAGCAGCATCAGCTCGATGCACATCAGCAGCAGAATCATGTTGCGCCGATTGATGAAGATGCCGGCGACGGCGATGGCGAACAGCACCGCGGCGAGGATCAGGTAGTGGGACAGTGGCACCACGTCGCTAACCTCCCCTGTCCGCGTCACCGCCGGCGGACTGCCCACCGTCGTCAGCACCCGCAGCGGCGCCCTCCGCGCGCATTTTCACCACCCGCAGGCGACTCGCCTTGCTGGCCGCCTGCTGCGTGGCGACGCGCTGCCGGCGCACCCCGGGACGGTGCCGCAGGGTCAGCGCGATGGCGGCGACGATGGCCACCAGCAGGATCAGCGCGGCGATCTCGAACTGGAACAGGTAGTCGCCGTACAGCGCCAGGCCGAGCTGCTCGGTGTTGCCGTGATCGGCCGGCAGCGGCGGCTGCGCCGGGAATTGCCCGGCGGAGAAGAAATCCCGCGACAACACCAGCGCCATCTCCAGCACCATCAGCGCACCGACGACGATGCCCAGCGGCAGGTGCGCGGCGAAACCGGCGCGCAGTGGTTCGATGTCGATATCCAGCATCATCACCACGAACAGCAGCAGCACCATCACCGCGCCGACGTACACCAGCACCAGCACGATGGCCAGAAACTCAGCCTCCAGCAGCATCCAGATGGCCGCCGAAGTGGCGAAGGCGAGCACCAGAAAGAGCACCGCATGCACCGGGTTCCTGGCCGTAATCACACGCAGCGCGGCCACCACCAGCACCGCGGCGAACAGCCAGAACAGCATCTGCTGAACGCTCGCCGCGGTCATCGGTAGGGCGCGTCCGCGGCGCGGTCGGCGGCGAGTTGCGCCTCGTGCTTGTCGCCGATGGCGAGCAGCTGCTCCTTGGTCATGATCTGCTCGCCGCGATTCTCGAAGTGGTAGTCGAACAGCCGCGTCTCGACGATCGAATCCACCGGGCAGGCCTCCTCGCAGAAGCCGCAGTAGATGCACTTGAACAGGTCGATGTCATAGCGCGTGGTGCGCCGCGTGCCGTCGTCGCGTTCCGCGGATTCGATGGTGATCGCCAGCGCCGGGCAGACCGCCTCGCAGAGCTTGCAGGCGATGCAGCGCTCCTCGCCGTTGGGGTAGCGGCGCAGCGCGTGCAGGCCGCGAAAGCGCGGCGACTGCGGGGTGCGCTCCTCCGGGTAGTGCACGGTGAACTTGCGCGCGAACAGGTAGCGCCCGGTGAGGCGCAGGCCGCGCAGCAGCTCCCACAGGGTCAGGCTCTTCAGCGCGCGGGAGAAATTCAGCATCAGTTGCCCCCTCCGCTGGCCAGCGCACCGTCGAACCAGGGCTCCAGGCCGACCAGGATGGCGACGCCCTCGACCGCGATCCACAGCAGCGTCAGCGGGATGAACACCTTCCAGCCCAGGCGCATGATCTGGTCGTAGCGGTAGCGCGGGAAGGTCGCGCGCAGCCAGAGAAAGAAAAACAGCAGCAGCGCGGTCTTGCCGAGAAACCAGGGCATGCCATCGGGCAGAAAGCCCACCGGCGACAGCCAGCCGCCGAGAAACATCAGCGAGGCCAGCGCCGAGATCAGGATCATGTTGGCGTATTCGGCGAGAAAGAACACGCCGAAGGCCATGCCCGAATAATCGACGTGGAAGCCGGCGACGATCTCCGATTCGCCCTCGGCGACGTCGAAGGGCGCGCGGTTGGTCTCGGCCACGCCGGCGATGAAATAGACGACGAACAGCGGCAGCAGCGGGATCAGGAACCAGTGGAAAAAGCCGCCGCTCTGCGCGCGCACGATCTCGCCGAGATTGAGACTGCCGCCGGCCATCAGCACGCCGACCAGCGCAAAACCCATGGCGATTTCGTAGGCGACGATCTGCGCCGCCGAGCGCATCGCGCCGAGCAGCGCGTATTTCGAGTTCGACGCCCAGCCGGCGATGATCACCCCGTACACGCCCAGCGAGGTCAGCGCCAGCACGTAGAGCAGCCCGGCGTTGATATCCGCCAGCACCAGGCCGTCGTCGAAGGGGATCACCGCCCAGGCCGCCAGCGCCGGCATCAGCGACAGCATCGGCGCGATCAGGAACAGGTAGCGGTTGGCGTGGCTGGGGACGACGATTTCCTTGGTCAGCAGCTTCAGCGCATCGGCGATCGGCTGCAGCCAGCCGCCGGGGCCGACCCGGTTGGGGCCGATGCGCACCTGCATGGCGCCGATGATCTTGCGCTCGGCGAAGGTCAGATAGGCGACGCAGATCATCAGCGGCAGCACGATCAGAGCGATCTTGAACAGGATGCCGAGCAGGTAGATCAGGGTTTCCACGGCCGGCTACTCCGCTTCCAGGCTGACGCGGCCGTGCAGCGCGCCGAGCTGGCGCACGTCCGCTGCACCGGCGGGAATCCAGGCCACGCCGTCGGGGATGCCCTCGTCGACCAGCAGTTGCAAGCCGGCCACGGCGCCGTTCTGGCGCACCAGCACCCGCTGGCCGTCGGCGAAACCGCGCCTTTGCGCCTCCGCCGGCGACAGGCGCAGCAGGCCGCGATCGCCGTCGGCGCTCTTTTGCAGCGCGCTGGCACGGCGCAGCAGCGGATCGCCGCAGTAGGGCGGCACGTCGCCGCAGCGCGGCAGGCTGCCGTCGCCGGAATCGACACCGGCGTCGTCCGCGGCACAGTCCGGCAGCTCGCCGGCGAAGCGGTTGTCCAGCCGCACCTCGCGGCACAGCGACTGGATCTCGTCGCGCACCTCGGCCATTTGCCGCTGGGCAAAGCCGGGTAATTCCAGCAGCTCGCCGAGCACACGGAAAATCTTCCACGCCGGGCGCGCCTCGCCGGGCGGTGGCACCGCGGCATCGCAGCGCTGCCACTGGCCGGCGGCGTTGACCAGCGTGCCGCCGCTCTCGGCGAAGGCGGCCATCGGCAGCAGCAGATCGCAGCACTCGCGCAGCGATGGATCGACGAAGGACTGGATGCCGATCACCGCGCCCCGATCAGCTACCTCGCGCAGCCGCTTCAGACTGCGCCGCGGGTCATCGATATCGCTGGCCGGTTCGACGCCGAGCAGCAGCACCGCGGCGCGCGGCGCGGCGAGCAGCTCGCCGGCGTGGGCGCCGCCAGCGGACAGCGGCGGCTGTCCGGCCGGACCGCGGTGCGGCAGGCAGCCGGCGAGCGCCGCGCCGCAGCTGTTGGCGGCCTCGGGCAGATAACCGAGCCGGGCGCCACAGGCCTCGGCCAGGCGCGCGGCGCGGGCGCGCAGCGCGGCGTAATCCGGGTGGCGCATGGCCTGGCTGCCGAGCAGCACGATGGCCCGTTCGGCGTCGCGCAGGCTGCGGGCAATGCTCGCCGCAGGGCCGTCGCCGCCGGAATCACAAATTACATCAACCTTCTCGCATAACTCATCGTTTTTAATGATTATTTCCGCATGCGCTTCGAAAGTCTGCGGATAGCGACGCGAGTTCAGAAAGCTGACCTTGCCGCCGCCGAGCGCGCACTCGCGCAGGCGCAGATTGAGCAGTGGCTGCTCCTTGCGCGGGTTGCCGCCGATCACCAGCACGGCGTCGGCACTGGCCAGATCGGCCGGGTCGGCGCCCAGCCAGGGCATCACCGGGTCGTCGTCCTGGCCGCGAAAATCGGACTGGCGCAGGCGGTGGTCGATGTTGTCACTGCCGAGGCCGCGGCACAGCTTCTGCGCCAGATAGAGGGATTCCAGATCGACCTGCGGCGAGACCAGCGCAGCGAGCTGATCGCCGCCGGCAGCGGCCGCGCGGCGCAGCGCATCGGCGGCCAGCTGCAGCGCCTCGGGCCAGTCGATCTCGCGCCACTGGCCGTCGATCTTGCGCTGCGGTGCCCGCAGGCGTTGCTCGCTGTGCAGGCCCTGATAGCTGTAGCGGTCGCGATCCGACAGCCAGACCTGGTTGATCGCCTCGTTCTCGCGCGGTACGGCGCGCATCACCTGCCCGCCGCGGCTGTGCAGCCAGAGGTTGGAACCGAGGCAGTCGTGGGCCGCCAGCGAGGCGTGCTGTTGCAGCTCCCAGGCGCGCGCGGTGTAGCGCGAGGGGCGCATGGTCAGCGCGCCCACCGGGCACAGATCGACCACGTTGCCGGACAGCTCCGAGGCCACCGCGCCGGCCATGAAGGTGCTGATGCGCACATTCTCGCCGCGGCCGGTGAGGCCCAGCTCGCGCAGCCCGGCGATCTCCTCGCCAAAGCGCACGCAGCGGCTGCACTGGATGCAGCGGGTCAGCTCGGTGGCGATCAGCGGGCCGATGTAGTGATCGACCACCACGCGCTTGCTCTCGGCGTACTGCGAGACGCCCTCGCCGTAGCCCATGGCCAGATCCTGCAGCTCGCACTCGCCGCCCTGATCGCAGATCGGGCAGTCCAGCGGATGGTTGATGAGCAGGAATTCCATGCTGCCGCGCTGCGCCTCCCGGGCCAGTTTCGAGCGCGTGTGCACCACCATGCCGGGCGTGATCGGGGTGGCGCAGGCGGGCAGCGGTTTGGGGGCTTTTTCCACCTCGATCAGACACATCCGGCAATTGGCCGCCACCGAGAGCTTGTCGTGGTAGCAGAAGCGCGGGATGTCGATGCCGGCGGCGTCGGTGGCGGTGATCAGCATCGCCCCCTTGCGCGCCTGCAGGGTCTGGCCATCGACGGTGATCTCGACCAGCTCGTCGCTCATGCGCCCTCCCCCGCTCCTGCGCCCGCCGCGCCGAGCTTTTCGCCGACCAGGCTGCGACCGTGTTCGATGTAGTACTCGAACTCGGGTCGGAAGTGGCGCAGCATGCCCTGCACCGGCATCGCCGCGGCGTCGCCCAACGCGCAGATGGTGCGCCCGGCGATCTTCGCCGCGACGTCCTCCAGCTTGGCCAGGTCTTCGCTGCGACCGCGGCCATCGACGATGCGCGTGAGCATGCGGTACAGCCAGCCGGTGCCCTCGCGGCAGGGCGTGCACTGGCCGCAGGACTCGGCCATGTAAAAGCGCGCGATGCGCTGCAGGGCGCGCACCATGTCGGTGCTGTCGTCCATCACGATCACCGCGCCGGAGCCGAGCATCGAGCCGGCCCTGGCGATGCTGTCGTAGTCCATATTCAGTTCGAGCATGGTCGCGGCGGGCAGCACCGGGGTCGAGGAGCCACCGGGGATCACCGCTTTCAGCGCGCGATCGCGCCAGACGCCGCCGGCCAGATCGAGCAGATCGCGAAACGGCAGGCCGAGGCCGACCTCATAGTTGCCGGGCCTGGCCACGTGGCCGGAGACCGAGAACAGCTTGCTGCCGCCGGCGTTGGTGGTGCCCAGCGCGGCGAACCACTCGGCGCCGTTGCGCAGGATGCTCGGCACCGAGGCGATGGTCTCGACGTTGTTGATGGTGGTCGGCCGGCCGTACAGACCCACCTGCGCGGGAAACGGCGGCTTGTAGCGTGGCTGGCCCTTTTTGCCCTCCAGCGATTCGAGCAGCGCGGTCTCCTCGCCGCAGATATAGGCGCCGGCGCCGAGCACCGCATACAGCTGATAGTCCCAGCCGCTGCCGAGGATGTTTTCGCCCAGCCAGCCGTTTTCGTAGCCCTCGCGCACCGCCTGCTCGAAGCGCTGGTAGGTTTGCTCCATGAATTCGCCGCGCAGGTAGACGTAGCCGACGCTGGCGCCGCAGGCGTAGCCGGCGATGGCCATGCCCTCGACCAGTGCGTGCGGGTTAAAGCGCAGGATGTCGCGATCCTTGCAGGTGCCGGGTTCGGATTCGTCGGCGTTGCAGACCAGGTAGCTCTGCCCGGCTTCCGGGCCGGGCATGAAGCTCCACTTCAGCCCGGCGGGAAAGCCCGCGCCACCGCGGCCGCGCAGGCCGGAGGCCTTGACCGTCTCGATCACATCGGCGCGCGTCAGCCTGTCGCGCAGCACCCGCTGCCAAGCCGTGTAGCCATCGTTGGCGACGTAGCAGTCGTAGCTCCACGACAGCGGCTGGTCGAGGGTGGCGAAGCAGGTCTGGTTTTGCACGATCTGCGTCATCGCCCTACTCCAGCCCGCCCAGAATCTCGTCGAGCTTCTGCGGGTTGAGATCGCTGTGGTAGCAGTGATCGACCTGCATCATCGGCGCGCCGCAGCAGTCGGCGAGACATTCCTCCTCTTTTTTCAGGAAGATGCGGCCATCCGGGGTCGATTCGCCGAGCTTGATGCCGAGCTTGTTCTCGGCGTGCGCGACCAGTTCCTCGGCGCCGCGCAACCAGCAGCTGATGTTGGTGCAGATGGCCACGCAGTGGCGGCCGCAGGGCTCGGTTTCCAGCATCGAGTAGAAACTCGCCACTTCGAGCACGGCGATCTTCGCCATGCCGAGATAGTCGGCGACGGCGGCGATGAGCTCGTCGCTCAGGTAGCCATCATTCTGGTGTTGCGCGGCGCGCAGCGCGCCGAGCACCGCGGACTGGCGCTGATCGGCGGGAAAGCGCGCCAGCCAGTGCTCGATCTCGGCGACGGTGTGTTCGCTGAGCATCGCCGGGGTCTGTTGCTCGCTCATCGATCCACCTCGCCGAAGACCAGATCCTGGGTGCCGATCACCGCCACCACGTCGGAGAGCATGTGCCCGCGCACCATTTCCGAAAGCGCCGACAGGTGGGCGAAACCCGGCGCGCGCACCTTCACCCGGTAGGGCTTGTTGGCGCCGTCGGAGATCAGGTAGCAGCCGAACTCGCCCTTGGGGTGCTCGACGGCGGCGTAGGCCTCGCCCTCGGGCAGGCAGAAGCCCTCGGTGAACAGCTTGAAGTGGTGGATCAGCGCTTCCATGTCGCCCTTCATCTGCGCGCGCCGCGGCGGGGTGATCTTGTGGTCCTCCAGCAGCACCGGGCCGGGATTGGCGCGCAGCCAGTCGACGCACTGGCGGATGATGCGGTTGGCCTGACGCATCTCCTCGATGCGCACCAGATAGCGGTCGTAGCAGTCGCCGTTGCTGCCCACGGGAATATCGAAATCGAGATCGGCGTAGACCTCGTAGGGCTGCTTCTTGCGCAGATCCCACTCGACCCCGGAGCCGCGCAACATCGGCCCGGTGAAGCCCAGCGCGCGGGCGCGATCCGCATCGACCACGCCGATGTCCACGGTGCGCTGCTTCCAGATGCGGTTGTCGGTGAGCAGGGTCTCGTACTCGTCGACCAGCGCCGGAAAGCGCGCGCTGAAATCGGCGATGAAATCCAGCAGCGAACCGCTGCGCGGCTCGTTCAGTCTGTCCAGCTCGGCGCGCGAGCGGAAGCGGCTCTCGGCGTACTGCGGCATGCTGTCGGGCAGGTCGCGGGCGACGCCGCCGGGGCGGTAATAGGTGGCGTGCAGGCGCGCGCCGGAGACCGCTTCGTAGCAATCCATCAGATCCTCGCGCTCGCGGAAGCAGTAGAGGAAGACGGTCATCGCGCCGATGTCCAGCGCGTGCGCGCCGAGCCACAGCAGGTGGTTGAGAATGCGGGTGATCTCATCGAACAGCACGCGGATGTAGCGGGCGCGCAGCGGCGGCTGCACGCCGAGCAGCTTTTCCATGGCCAGCACGTAGCCGTGCTCGTTGCACATCATCGACACGTAGTCGAGGCGATCCATGTAGCCGATCGACTGGTTGTAGGGCTTGCTCTCGGCGAGTTTCTCGGTGCCGCGGTGCAGCAGGCCGACGTGCGGGTCGGCGGATTCGATGACCTCGCCGTCCATCTCCAGCACCAGCCGCAGAACGCCGTGCGCCGAGGGGTGCTGCGGGCCGAAGTTGAGGGTGTAATTGCGGATCTCAGGCACCGCCGGCTCCTTCGCCAGCGGCGCCCTCGGGATCGTCGTGCAGATAGCGGTTGTCGCGGCGGATGACCCGCGGCACCAGCACCCGCGGCTCGATGCTCACCGGCTGGTAGACGACGCGGCCCTGCTCCGGGTCGTAGCGCATCTCGACGTGGCCGATGAGGGGGAAATCCTTGCGGAAGGGATGGCCGACGAAGCCGTAATCGGTGAGCAGGCGGCGCAGATCCGGGTGATCGTCAAAGACGATGCCGAACAGATCGAAGGCTTCGCGCTCGTACCAGTTGGCCGATGGCCAGATGCCGCACAGCGAGGGCAGGCGCGGGAATTCGTCGTCCTCGGCGTGACAGCGCAGGCGCAGGCGCCAGTTGTGCCGATAGCTGAGCAGGTGGATCACCGCGGCGAAGCGCGGCCGGCCGTTGTCGGCGGCGGGCAGCTCGTCGCCAAAGCGCAGCCGCCCGGTGCTGCCGGCGGCGACGCCGCGCGAGAAGCCGCTGCCACTGGCCTCGCCGGTCGCCCACTCGTCGCGGCCGTACTGGGAGTAATCGACGCCGCACAGGTCGATCAGTTGTTCGAAGCCCAGCTCGGCGGCGTCGCGCAGCAGCTCGGCACAGGCCAGCAGATCGTCGGCGGCGATATCCACGGTCAACTCGCCGCAGGCTCGCGATAGATGTCGCAAGCGGCCGGCGAGGTGGCGGCGCAGGGCCGTTTCGAGCGTATCGAGGCGCTCCGTCATGGTTCTGGGGCAGCTCCGCGCTAACGCGCTATGGTGTTGGTTTGTTTTATTTTTTCTTGTAACTGAAGGATGCCGTACATGAGAGCTTCCGCGGTCGGCGGGCAGCCCGGCACGTAGATATCCACGGGCACGATGCGGTCGCAGCCGCGCACCACCGCGTAGGAGTAGTGGTAATAGCCGCCGCCGTTGGCACAGGAACCCATGGAGATGACCCATTTGGGCTCGGCCATCTGGTCGTAGACCTTGCGCAGCGCCGGGGCCATTTTGTTGACCAGCGTGCCGGCGACGATCATCACATCCGACTGCCGCGGGCTGGGGCGAAAGACCATGCCGAAGCGGTCGAGGTCATAGCGCGAGGCGCCGGCGTGCATCATCTCCACCGCGCAACAGGCGAGGCCGAAGGTCATCGGCCACAGTGAGCCGGTGCGCGCCCAGTTGATCACGTCGTCGGCGGTAGTGGTCACGTAGCCGCGCTCGAAAACGCCCTCTATTCCCACTCCAGAGCCCCCTTCTTCCATTCGTAAATGAAGCCGACCACGAGAATGCCGAGGAAGATCGCCATCGCCACGAAGGCGGAAACCGGCAGGCTGTCGAGCGCGACCGCCCAGGGAAACAGGAAGGCGATTTCCAGATCGAAGATGATGAACAGGATGGCGACCAGGTAGTAGCGCACGTCGAAGCGCATGCGCGCGTCTTCGAAGGCCTCGAAGCCACATTCATAGGGTGAGTTTTTTTCCGCGCCGGGGCGGTGCGGGCCGATCAGGCCACCCGCGGTCATCGCCACGGCGCCGACCAGCAGGCCGACGGCGAGAAAAATCAGAATGGGCAGATAGGCCTGGAGCACGCTCTGTTCCCGGTGATTTCGCAGCCATTATGGGCAAACCGGCCGGGGATGAAAAGGACTCCCGAAAAGCAGATGGCAAGCGCCTGCCGGCTGGCCGCAACAAGCTCTCGGAACAAGCTCGGACAAGGGCTGCAAATGGGCGGGACAGGGCCTGGAAAGATTCGCCCGGCGCCGGAAATGCGCTGCGGAACGGGCGATTTTCTACTCGTATGGTGCCGACGCCCGGACTCGAACCGGGACGGCTTTCGCCACTACCCCCTCAAGATAGCGTGTCTACCAATTCCACCACGTCGGCGTGAGGCGCGGCATGTTATAGGCGCGCGCCGAAAATCTCAAGCGAGGCTTTTCACTGCCCTTCGGACTGCCCGCCGACAGGCAGATCGGGCACGTCGCTGGGGACCTCACGGGCCGGCGCCAGCTCTTCTTCGCGCTCGTTGGCCAGCGGTACCGCGGGGGCTTCACCCGCACCCTGCCCAGCCGCCGCACCGGCCTCGTCCGGCGACGTTTGCTCGGTCGCCGGCAGGCGGTCGGTGACGCTGCCCAGCTCGTCGGAGCGCTGCGCGGCGAACCAGAACAGGCCGATGCTGGTGGCAAAGAACAGGGCTGCAAGCAGAGTGGTGAGTTTGGTCAGGAACGAGGCGCTGCCGCGCGCGCCGAACACCGTCGCCGAGGCGCCGCTGCCGAAGGCCGCGCCCATGTCCGCGCCCTTGCCGTGCTGGATCAGCACCAGCGCGACCAGGCTGACCGCGAGAAGGACGTGCACGACCATGACGATGGTATCCATGAGATACAGATGCTCCGCTCTAGCCGGCTGCCCGGCATATGTTGAGAAAATCCTCGGCGACCAGCGACGCGCCGCCGATCAGGCCGCCGTCGATGTCCGCGCAAGCGAACAGTTGTGCGGCGTTATCCGGCTTGACGCTGCCGCCGTAGAGAATCCGCAGGCCCGCTGCGACTGCGGCATCGCGCGCCGCCAGCTGGCCGCGAATATAGGCGTGGGCTGCCTGTGCCTGCTCCGGGCTGGCGGTCACGCCGGTACCGATGGCCCAGACCGGCTCGTAGGCGATGACCGCGGATTCGAATGCCGCGACGCCGAGCGTATCCAGCACCGCGCCGAGTTGCCTGCCCAGCACACTCTCGGTCGCCGCCGCTTCGCGCTCGGCGAGCTGCTCGCCGAGACACAGTATCGGCGTCAGCCCGGCGCGCTGGGCGGCGGCGAACTTCTCGGCCACCAGCGCATCGCTGTCACCGAACAGGCTGCGTCGCTCGGAGTGGCCGACGATGGCGTAGCGGCAGCCGTATTCGGCGAGCATCGCCGCGGCCACCTCGCCGGTGAAGGCGCCCTGCTGCTGCGCGGCGCAATCCTGCGCACCGAGTGCGACAGCGCTGCCCCGCAGCGCCGCGCCGACCTCGGCGAGATGCACGAAGCTCGGGCAGACGGCGATTTCGACAGCCGCGTTCTCCGCGCCATCACGCAGCGCATCGGCCAGCGCCACGACGCTCTCGCGGCTGCCGTGCAGCTTCCAGTTGCCTGCAACCAGTGGGGTTCGCATGGGGGAGAGTGCCTCCGGGCAGAGTCCTGAAAATGCGGACGGCGGCGCGAAAAGCGTGCAAGCTTAACCGCCGCCAGAATACAAATCAAACCGACCGCCACGGCTCCGATTCCGGGGCCGCCGGACGATATGAAACGGGTGGGGATACTGCCGGATCGGCGCCGCGGCAGTGGATCGGGCCAGCGAACCGGCCGCTGCAGCGACCGGCATCGGCATTCGATCAGTTACAGGCCAACCGCGTCACCCACCGCACTGGCCACGCGGTTGCAGATCTTTTCCACATCGGTGGCCACGCGGCCCTCGACCATCACGCGCACCACCGGCTCGGTACCGGAGGGGCGCAGCAGCACGCGGCCCGCATCGCCGAGGGCTTTTTCGGCCTCGGTCACGGCGACCTTGATTTGCTGGTTGTCGCCGATATCGATCTTCTCCGCCAGCGGCACGTTGACCAGCACCTGCGGGTAGCGGGTCATGCCGGATTTGATGTCCGCCAGCTTCTGCCCGCTGTCGACCATGTGGGCGAGAATCTGCAGGGCGGCCACCAGCCCGTCGCCGGTGGTGGTGCGGTCGCGGCAGATCAGGTGGCCCGAGGACTCGCCGCCGAGCATCCAGCCCTTCTGTTTGAGCATTTCCAGCACGTGGCGATCGCCGACCTTGGCGCGCGCGAAGGGCACGCCCATCTGCTTGAGGGCGTGTTCGAGGCCGAGGTTGCTCATCAGCGTGCCGACCACACCGCCCTGCAGTTCGCCGGCCTCCTTGCGGGCCAGGGTGAGCACAAACAGCAATTCGTCGCCGTCGACGATCTCGCCACGGTGATCGACCATGATCAGGCGATCGGCGTCACCATCCAGCGCGACGCCGACGTCGGCGCGCTCCAGCAGCACGTGGGCGCGCAGGTTGTCCGGCGCGGTGGAGCCGCAGTCCTTGTTGATATTCAGCCCATCCGGATCGGCGCCGACGGCGATCACGATGGCGCCCAGCTCGCGCAGTACGCGCTGGGCCACGTCGTAGGCGGCGCCGTTGGCCGCATCCACCACCACGCGCATGCCATCCAGGCGCATGCCACTGGGGAAGGTGCTCTTGCAGAACTCGATGTAGCGACCCTGGGCATCATTGATGCGCAGCGCGCGGCCAAGATCGGCCGAATCCACCGTCTCCAGCGGCTGCGCCATCATTTCCTCGATGTCCGCCTCGATCCCGTCCGGCAGCTTTTCCCCATCGGCGGAAAAGAACTTGATGCCGTTATCGTAATAGGGGTTGTGCGACGCGCTGATAACGATGCCCGCCGCGGCGCGGAAGGTGCGCGTCAGATAGGCCACCGCCGGCGTCGGCAGCGGGCCGAGCAGGCGACTGCTGATGCCCGCCGAGGACAAGCCCGCCTCCAGCGCCGATTCGAACAGATAGCCGGAGATGCGCGTGTCCTTGCCGATCAGCACCTCGCGAGTGCCCTGGCTGGCCAGTACCTTGCCGGCGGCCCAGCCGAGCTTGAGCACCGTGGGCGCGGTCATCGGCTCCACGCCGACGCGGCCGCGAATGCCGTCGGTACCGAAGAATTTCCTCGACATGATGATTCCCTCTGCGTGTTAGCAGGGTTCGACGTCTCGCGTGGCGGTGGACATGGCCAAGGCGTCGACCGTGGCCCGGACATCGTGAACCCGAAAGATGTGCGCGCCGGATTGTGCGGCCTGCACGGCTAGCGAAAGGCTGCCGGCAAGTCGCTGATCCAGCGCGGCACCAGTGACATCGCCAATCATACGTTTGCGCGACATACCCACCAAGAGTGGATAGTCCAGATTCGTGAAGCTGCTCAGATTGCGTAGCAACCACAGGTTGTGCTGCAGGGTTTTGCCGAAGCCGAAACCCGGATCGAGCACAATCTGCCGCCGCGCAATGCCGGCCCGCTCACAAAATGCGGCGCGCTCGATCAAAAAATCGCGCACCTCAGCGAGCACGTCATCGTAGTGCGGCGCATGCTGCATGCTGCGCGGCTCGCCCTGCATGTGCATCAGACAAACCGGCACGCCAAGTTCCGCGGCGGCCTCCAGCGCGCCCGGCTCGCGCAGGGCGCGCACGTCGTTGATCATCTGCGCGCCGGCGGCGACCGCAGCGCGCATCACCTCAGCCTTGCTGGTATCCACGGAAATAACTGCATCCAGACCGCCGCGAATGGCTTCGATTATCGGCACCACGCGGGCGATCTCTTCCTCGACAGACACCCCGGCGGCGCCGGGGCGCGTCGATTCGCCGCCGACGTCGATGATCTCCGCACCTTCGGCAGACATGGCGCGAGCCTGAAGGCGGGCCGCATCCGGCTCGTTGAAACGCCCGCCATCGGAGAAGGAATCCGGCGTGACGTTGAGAATCCCCATGACCACGGGACGGGAGAGATCCAGCGCCCGACCGGCGCAATCCAGGGTTCGCTGCATGGCGTTATTCCGGTTGATCTGTGCGGCGCCGCGCGGCACGGCGCAGAAAAGCGAACGGCGGCAGGATCCGGGCGCGCTGCCCGGAATCGCTGCCGCCGCTCCAGTGGCCGACGAGGTGGCTCAGTGCAGGCTGGCCGGGTCGCCGATAGAACCGTCGTCGCTGCTCTTTTTGTCGTCCTCGGCGCTGTCGGCCCCGGCCGCCTTGCCGGAGGAACCGCCATCATCGTCGTTACTCCAGTCCGACGGCGGCCCCGGCTCGCGGCCATCCATGATGGCGTCGATCTGATCAGTATCGATGGTTTCGTATTTGATCAGCGCTTCGGCCATGGCGTGCAGCTTGTCGAGATTTTCTTTGAGAATGCGCTCGGCCTCGCCATAGTTGCGGTCGATGATCGCGCGGATCTCCTCATCGATGGATTGCGCAGTCGGCCCGGAGACCTGCTTGGTCTTGGTCACCGAGCGGCCGAGAAACACCTCGCCCTCGTCCTCGGTGTAGGTCAGCGGCCCCATGCGCTCAGACAGCCCCCACCTGGTGACCATGTTGCGCGCGATATCGGTGGCGCGCTCGATATCGTTGCTCGCCCCGGTGGTGACCTTCTCCAGACCGAAGATCAGCTCTTCAGCGATGCGCCCGCCGTAGAGCGAACAAATCTGGCTCTCAAGGCGGCGCCGGCTGTGGCTGTAGCGGTCTTCCTCCGGCAGAAACATGGTCACACCCAGAGCGCGACCACGCGGAATGATCGTGACCTTGTACACCGGGTCGTGCTCGGGCACCTCGCGGCCGACGATCGCGTGACCGGCCTCGTGATAGGCAGTCAGCTTCTTTTCCTCGTCGCTCATCACCATGGACTTGCGCTCGGCGCCCATCATGATTTTGTCCTTGGCGCGCTCGAATTCCTCCATGCTCACCAAGCGGCGATTGCCGCGCGCGGCGAACAGCGCTGCCTCGTTGACCAGATTGGCCAAATCGGCGCCGGAGAAGCCGGGCGTACCTCGGGCGATGATCTGCGGCTTGACGTTGTCACCGATCGGCACCTTGCTCATATGCACGCGCAGAATCTGCTCGCGACCGCGCACATCCGGCAGCGGCACCACCACCTGGCGGTCGAAGCGACCGGGGCGCAGCAGCGCCGGGTCGAGCACGTCCGGACGGTTAGTCGCGGCGATCACGATGATGCCCTCATTGCCATCGAAGCCGTCCATCTCCACCAGCAGCTGGTTGAGGGTCTGCTCGCGTTCGTCGTGACCGCCGCCGAGACCGGCGCCACGATGCCGACCAACGGCATCGATCTCATCGATAAAGATGATGCACGGCGCGTGCTTCTTGGCCTGTTCAAACATGTCGCGCACGCGCGAGGCGCCGACGCCGACGAACATCTCTACGAAGTCGGAGCCGGAGATGGTGAAGAAAGGCACCTTGGCTTCACCGGCGATGGCTTTGGCCAACAGGGTCTTACCCGTGCCGGGCGAGCCGACCATCAGCACGCCGCGGGGGATCTTGCCGCCGAGCTTCTGGAATTTGCCGGGATCACGCAGAAAATCAACCAGTTCGACGACTTCTTCCTTGGCCTCGTCGACACCGGCGACATCGGCGAAGGTCACCTTGACCTGATCCTCGCCCATCAGCCGCGCCTTGCTCTTGCCGAAGGACATGGCGCCGCGGCCGCCGCCGCCGCCCTGCATCTGGCGCATGAAGAAAATCCACACGCCGATCAGCAGCAGGAAGGGGAACCAGCTGATGAACAGCTGCGTCAGCAGGCCGGTTTTTTCCGGCGGCTCGGCCTTGATCTCGACACCGCTGTCGAGCAGGTCACCGACCAGCGAACGGTTGTCCGTCTCCGGGCTGTAGGTGGTGAAGGTATCGCCAGTGCGCATGCGACCTTCGATTTCGCGGCCGTCGATGATCACGCGCTCTACCTGACCGCGCTTCACCTGATCGAGAAACTGGGTGTAGCTGAGCGCTGAGCTGGCCTGTTGCTGGCCGCCGAAGTTGTTGAACACGGACATCAGAATGACCGCGATCACAACCCACAGCAGCACATTTTTTAGTAAATCATTCAATGGGATACCTCAACCTGCAACGTCCGGGAGGTGACTGGGTTACAACTCGATCAGACCCTACACCAGTTTAAAGTTCCTCGCCAGCGCATAGACCTCACGGCTGCGCGGCCGCGAGGCCTTGGGCTTGCGTATCTGCAATTTGGCGAAATCGCCGCGCAGCAGGCGCAGATAGTCCTCGGAACCCTCGCCCTGCAACAACTTGGTGAGGAAGTCGCCGCCGGGCTTGAGGGTGCGCGTGGCCAGCTCGTGGGCCAGCTCGGCGAGATACATCGCCCGCGGCTGGTCGACCGCATCCACTCCGCTCATATTGGGGGCCATATCAGAAATCACAAGGTCGGCACGCGCTTCGCCCAGGGCTTCGAAGATGTCATCGAGTATAGCCTCGTCACGAAAATCGCCCTGCACGAAAGTGACATTCGCAAAGCTGTCCATGGGCAGAATATCCGAAGCGATCAGACGCCCGTGGTGGCCGATGCGCTCGACCACATATTGGCTCCAGCCACCGGGCGCGGCGCCCAGCTCCAGCACGCGCATGCCGGGCTTGAGCAGCTGATCGCGCTGATCGATCTCGATCAGCTTGTAGACCGCGCGCGAGCGATAGCCCTCACGCTGCGCTCGCTGCACGAACTCATCATCAAAATGTTCGCGAAGCCAGCGCTTGCTGCTCTTGCTACGGGCCATTTGTCCTCCGCTGCGTCCCTCGCCGGGCCGGTGGCGGCAGCGCGCGCCACGCCGTTCGCACCCTTCGCGAGGGGGGATGTTCAAAGGGCGGCAAATGGTACACTGCGCGCCCCTTTTTCGCAGCCGCCAGCGCCAGCAGCCATGAACTCCAGCACTACGCCCGCTCTGAACAAAGCGCAGAAGAAGCATCTGCAAGCGCTGGCCCATCACTTAAAGCCGGTGATCTGGGTCGGCCAGAAGGGGTTGAGCGATGCGGTGTACGCAGAGATCGAGCAGGCGCTCGATCACCACGAGCTGGTGAAGATGAAGATCAAAGTGGGCGATCGCGATGCGCGCGGCGCCGCGATCGAATCCATCTGCGACCGCTGCGGCGCCACGCTGATCAACAGCATCGGCGCCACCGCGACACTCTACCGGGCCAACCGGAAAAAACCGGTCATTCCGCTGCCGCGCTGAACGGATCGGGCCTGCCCCGGCCCGGCTACCGCCGTGGCGCACGCCTCAGGCGAAGGCGGCCCCGCAGCGCAGGCCAAACCTGGCAAGAATCTTCGCCAGCGGGCAGAAGCCGGTGAAGGCGGCCTGAAACAGATTGGCGCCGACGAAGGCGGTCAGCCACAGCCAGTTGGCGTGGTGGAAGTGGCCAAGCGCCAGGCTGAGCAGGATCACCGCGCCGGCGAAGGCCATCACAAAGCGATCGATATTCATGTCGCATTCCTCGTTGGTTTCCAAACCAGTATATTAGTATTTAATTATATGTTTATCAACTGGCGAAACGATGGCTGCCGCAAAATCCCTCATCCGGGCGGCGCAAGCCCTGCCACGCGGTTCCGGCGAGCACAAAAAAGGCGGCCCGAAGACCGCCCTCGTCGTCCGAACAGCTCGGCGCACTAGATGTAGCGCACCTCGCTGATCTCGTACTCGCGCGCGCCGCCGGGCGCCTGGACCACGGCCACATCGCCCTCTTCTTTGCCGATCAGCGCACGCGCCACCGGTGAACTGACCGAGATCAGCCCGGACTTGATGTCTGCCTCGTCCTCGCCGACGATCTGGTAGGTCACCTCATCCTCGGTGTCGAGATCGAGCAGATCCACGGTAGCGCCGAAGATCACTTTGCCGTTGCCGTTGACTTCGGTGACATCGATGATCTGCGCGTTGCCGAGCTTGCCCTCGATCTCCTTGATGCGCCCCTCGATGAAGCCCTGCTCCTCGCGCGCCGCGTGATACTCGGCGTTCTCCTTGAGGTCGCCGTGCGCGCGGGCCTCGGAGATCGCCTGGATCACACGCGGGCGGTCCTCGTTTTTCAGCCGGGTGAGTTCGCTGCGCAGCTTGTCCGCGCCGCGCTTGGTCAGTGGCACCATGCTCATACGCTCTCCTCGTGCAGATCCTGCAGGCGGTAGACGGCGTCGACCACAGAGTGTCCGAGCGCCATGCAGATGGCCTCACCTCCGGCGATCGTCGTGGTGTAAGCGATCTTCTGGTTCAACGCTTCGCGGCGGATGGCATAGGAATCCGCAATCGCCGTCTTACCTTCAGTGGTATTGATTATCAGGTCGATCTCGGCGTTTTTCAGCATATCGACGATATGCGGCCGCCCCTCTTTGACCTTGTTGGCATGTTTGCAGGGAATACCCGCTTCTTCAATAGCCAGTCGCGTGCCCTCGGTAGCGACCAGGGTAAAACCGGCCGCGGCCAGCGACTTGGCGATGCGCACCGCGCCGGATTTGTCGCGCCCGCGCACCGATATCAGCGCACGGCCGCTCTTGGGCAGCTTGGTGCCGGCGGCCAGCAGGCTTTTGGTGAAGGCCTCGCCAAAGCTCTCGCCAACGCCCATCACCTCGCCGGTGGATTTCATCTCCGGCCCCAGCAGGGGATCGACACCGGGGAATTTGATAAACGGGAACACCGATTCCTTCACCGCGTAGATCCGCGGGATGGCTTCCTCGACGACGCCCTGCTCCGCCAGCGTGCGCCCGGCCATGCAGCGCGCCGCGACCCGGGCCAGCGGCACACCGGTGGCCTTGGAGACAAACGGCACGGTGCGCGAGGCGCGCGGATTGACCTCCAGCACGAAGATGTCCTCTGCTTCGCCGTCGCTCTGAATCGCGAACTGGGTGTTCATCAGGCCCACCACGCCCAGCTCCAGCGCCATCTTCCGCACCTGCTCGCGCAGCCGATTCTGGGTAGCCTGCGCCAGGGTGTAGGGCGGCAGAGAACAGGCCGAGTCACCGGAGTGCACGCCGGCCTGCTCGATGTGCTCCATGATGCCGCCGATCAGCACCTGCCGGCCGTCGCAGATGGCGTCGACATCGACTTCGACCGCATCGTCGAGGAAGCGATCCAGCAGCACCGGCGCATCGTTGGAGACCTGCACCGCACCGATCATGTAGCGGCGCAGATCGGCCTCTTCGTGGACGATTTCCATGCCGCGCCCGCCGAGCACGTAGGACGGTCGCACCACCAGCGGGTAGCCGATCTCGGCGGCCAGCACCACCGCCTGTTCGACGCTGGTCGCGGTGCGATTCGGCGGCTGCTTCAGGCCCAGCTTGTCGATCATCTGCTGGAAGCGCTCGCGATCCTCGGCCAGGTCGATGGAATCCGGGCTGGTGCCGATGATCGGCGCGCCGGCGGCTTCCAGCGCACGCGCCAGCTTGAGCGGCGTCTGCCCGCCGTACTGCACGATCACGCCCTTGGGGTTCTCTTTGTGCAGAATTTCCAGCACATCCTCCAGGGTCAGCGGCTCGAAGTACAAGCGGTCGGAGGTATCGTAATCGGTCGATACGGTCTCCGGATTGCAGTTGACCATAATGGTCTCGTAGCCGTCCTCGCGCATCGTCAGCGCGGCGTGCACGCAGCAGTAGTCGAACTCGATGCCCTGGCCGATGCGGTTCGGCCCACCGCCGAGGACAACGATCTTGTCGCGCTCGCTGGGCGCCGCCTCGCACTCCTCGTCGTAGCTTGAGTACATATACGCGGTGCTGGTGGCGAACTCGGCGGCGCAGGTGTCCACGCGCTTGTACACCGGGCGCACGCCGTGCGCGTGGCGGATCGCGCGCAGCGCGGCCTCGGTGGTATCCAGCAGGGTCGCCAGCCGGCTGTCGGAGAAGCCCTTGCGCTTGAGGCGGTAGATCTCGTCGCGGCTCAGCGAGTCCAGCGTGCGGCCGCGCAGGCCCTCCTCGATCTGGATCAGCTCCTCGATCAGCGCCACGAACCAGGGGTCGATCCTGGTGATCTCGTGCACCCGCTCGGCGGAGTAGCCGCGGCGGAAGGCGTCGGCCACGTACCACAGGCGGCGGTCGCCCGGCTCGCGCATCTCGCGGTTGAGAATCTCCTCGGCTTCGCTGTCCGGCAGCTCGCGCGGGATCATCTCGTTGAAGCCGTCGGTGCCGATCTCCAGCCCGCGCAGCGCCTTTTGCAGCGACTCCTGCTGGTTGCGACCGATGGCCATCACCTCGCCCACCGATTTCATCTGCGTGGTCAGCCTGGCGTTGGCCTGGGGAAACTTCTCGAAGGTGAAGCGCGGAATCTTGGTGACGACGTAGTCGATGCTCGGCTCGAAGGAGGCCGGCGTGGCGCCGCCGGTGATGTCGTTTTTCAGCTCGTCCAGTGTGTAGCCAACGGCCAGCTTGGCGGCCACCTTGGCGATCGGGAAGCCGGTGGCCTTGGAGGCCAGCGCCGATGAGCGCGACACCCGCGGGTTCATCTCGATGACGATCATCCGCCCGTCGGCCGGATTGATGGCGAACTGCACGTTGGAGCCGCCGGTGTCGACGCCGATCTTGCGCAGCACCGCCAGCGAGGCGTTGCGCATGATCTGGTATTCCTTGTCGGTCAGGGTCTGCGCCGGGGCGACGGTGATCGAATCACCGGTGTGCACGCCCATCGGATCGAGGTTCTCGATCGAGCAGATGATGATGCAGTTGTCGGCGTGGTCGCGCACCACCTCCATCTCGTATTCCTTCCAGCCGAGTACGGATTCCTCCAGCAGCACTTCGGTGGTCGGCGAGAGATCCAGTCCGCGCTTGATGATCTCCTCGAATTCCTCGCGGTTGTAGGCGATGCCGCCGCCGCTGCCGCCCATTGTGAACGACGGCCGGATGATGCAGGGGAAGCCGATCTGCGCCTGGCCCTGGTTGGCCTCCTCCATGGAGTGGGCGATAAAGGCACGCGGCGTTTCCAGGCCGATATCGGTCATCGCCACGCGAAAGCGCTCGCGGTCCTCGGCCATGTCGATGGCGTCTTTGGTGGCGCCGACCATCTCCACGCCGAACTTCTCGAGCACCCCTTCGCGGTCGAGATCCAGCGCGCAGTTGAGCGCCGTCTGCCCGCCCATGGTCGGCAGCAGCGCATCCGGGCGCTCCTTTTCGATGATCCGCTCCAGCACCCGCCAGTCGATCGGCTCGATGTAGATCGCATCGGCCATCTCCGGGTCGGTCATGATGGTCGCCGGGTTGGAGTTGACCAGGATGACGCGGAAGCCCTCCTCGCGCAGGGCCTTGCAGGCCTGGGCGCCGGAGTAATCGAACTCGCAGGCCTGGCCGATCACGATCGGGCCGGCGCCGATGATCAGAATGCTTTTGATATCTGTGCGTTTTGGCATGTCTGTGGGTACCTGATCAGGCTGCTGTGCTGCGGCTTGCGCGCATCAGCTCGATGAAGCGGTCGAACAGCGGTGCCACGTCCTGCGGGCCGGGGCTGGCCTCCGGATGGCCCTGGAAACTGAAGGCTGGTCTGTCGCTGCGCTGGATGCCCTGCAAAGAACCATCGAACAGCGAGCGATGGGTAGCGCGCAGCGTCTCCGGCAGGCTGGCCTCATCGACCGCGAAGCCGTGGTTCTGGCTGGAGATCATCACCGCGCCGGAGTCGAGATCCTGCACCGGGTGGTTGGCACCGTGGTGGCCGAACTTCATCTTCACCGTCTGCGCGCCGCAGGCCAGTGCCAGCAACTGGTGGCCGAGGCAGATACCGAACAGTGGCAGCTCGCTGTCCAGCAGCTCGCGGATCGCCGCGATGGCGTAATCGCAGGGCTCCGGATCGCCGGGACCGTTGGAGAGAAACACGCCATCCGGACGCATCGCCAGCACCTCGGCGGCCGGGGTCTGCGCCGGCACCACCGTCAGTCGGCAGCCGCGCTCGGCGAGCATGCGCAGGATGTTGCGCTTGACGCCGTAGTCGTAGGCGACCACGTGGAATTCGGCATCGGCCTCGGCAGCCGGCTCCGGCAGGCCCGATTCGAGCTGCCAGACGCCCTGGGTCCAGACGTAGCTGTGCGCGGTGCTGACCTCTTTTGCCAGGTCCATGCCCTTGAGGCCGGCGAAATCCCGGGCCGCGGCCAGCGCGGCGCTTTCGTCGACCCCGTCACCGGCGATGATGCAGCCGCTCTGCGCGCCCTTTTCACGCAGGATTCGCGTCAGCCGGCGGGTGTCGATGTCGGCGATGGCAACCACGCCGTGGCGCGCCAGGTAGGCGTCCAGCGCCTCGACGCTGCGGAAGCTGCTGGCCACCAGCGGCAGGTCGCGGATCACCAGTCCGGCGGCCATCACGCCGCTGGATTCCTCGTCCTCGGCATTGCTGCCGACGTTGCCGATGTGGGGGTAGGTCAGGGTTACGATCTGGCGGCAGTAAGACGGATCGGTCAGGATTTCCTGATAGCCGGTCATGGCGGTGTTGAACACCACTTCGCCGACCGTCCGACCGTCCGCGCCGATGGAGACGCCGCGAAACACGCTGCCGTCTGCGAGCACCAGGAGTGCTGATTTGCGCACGATTTTTCCTCGCCGTACATAGAAAACGGGAAGAGCCTGAGGTGGCCATTCCCGTCGATTAAACAGCGCTCGAACGACTGTGCGAGCGACGGCATTCTACCCAAGCCGGGGCGGCCTGTCTAAGCCGTGTGCCGCTCGCCCGGCGGGGTTCCGGCGGTCAGCGCGTGGCTACTCGCTGAGGTGGCGCGGCGGCCGTCCGACCTTCTCCCCCAGCGACTGCTCGCGGCGCTGCACGATGCGCGCGGCAATGTCATCCACGGCGCTGCCCAGCCACATGCCCGTCTGCGAGTCGGCGCTGTAATCGGCCTCGCCGAAGGCGCGCACGCGGCGCTGGCGCTGTAGCTCGTAGACCTGCTTGAACTGGCGCTCCGAGCCGCGCTGATAGACCGCGTAGGTTTGCCCGCCGTTGCGATTGAGCAGCGAAAACACCGGCACGTCGGAAGGTCCATCGGCGATGTAGATCATGTTTTCGAAGGGGATCCGCCGATGCTCATCGGCAATGGTGGCGTTGACGTCGATGGTCGGGTGTTTGTTGCTGCCCTTGTTGATCTCGAACAGCGCGCGGGTCTTGCTGGTGTTGTCGAGCACATAGCCCAGCCGCGCCACTCGCGGGCCGTCACCGCTGTCCTCCTCCAGCAGCTCACAGCCCCACACGCCGTCGAGCTGCCCGGCGATGGCGCTGCCGAGGATCATCTGCCGCAGCCCGGTGGAGATCACGTAGTGCTCCAGCGTAATGCCGTGGCGACGACATTCTTCGTTATCCCCCAGGCGCTGCCTGATGACATCGAGAAAGGTCGGCAGGCCGGGATAGAAATCGAGCTGCGCGCCGAGCTGCTTGAGGCGCGCGTTGTCGAGATCGGCGATGCGGCCATCGCGCACGTAGTCGAGGATGTGGTTCAGGTACAGAATTTCCGTGGAGACCATCTCCACGCCGCCGCGGCGGTATTTGTCCGGCAGCGCGTTGACCTCGGCCCAGAAGGCTTTGTCATCGACGCCGTAGGCCGCGAACAGCGGCTCCTGCATGTAGCCGGGGATCAGCGTCTTGTCGAAATCCCAGACCATCGCGATCACGGTCTGCGGGAACAGCGGGCTGCCGTTCATGGGAGCTCCTTAAATGTGTTGCTCAAGCCGGCCCCGGCCCTCACAGCTCCGCCAGATCGCCCTTGCTCTCCAGCCACTGCTTGCGGTCGGCGGCGCGTTTCTTGGCCAGCAGCATATCCATCAGCGTGTTGGTGTCGTCGCCGTCCTCGATGGTCAGGCGCACCAGCCGGCGGGTATCCGGCGCCATCGAGGTCTCGCGCAGCTGCAGCGGGTTCATCTCGCCGAGACCCTTGAAGCGCGTGACCTGCACCCTGGCCTTTTTTTTCTCTGCGGCGATGCGGTCCATGATGCCCTGCTTCTCGCGCTCGTCCAGCGCGTAGTAGACCTCCTTGCCGACGTCGATGCGAAACAGCGGCGGCATGGCGATATACACGTGTCCGGCGGCGACCAGCGGGCGGAAGTGGCGCACGAACAGCGCGCACAGCAAAGTGGCGATGTGCAGGCCGTCGGAGTCGGCGTCGGCGAGCACGCAGATCTTGCCGTAGCGCAGCCGCGAGAGGTCATCGGAGCCGGGGTCCAGACCCAGCGCGACCGAGATATCGTGCACCTCCTGGGATGCCAGCACCTGCTCCGGCGCCACCTCCCAGGTGTTGAGGATCTTGCCGCGCAGTGGCATCACCGCCTGAAATTCGCGGTCGCGCGCCTGTTTGGCCGAGCCGCCGGCGGAATCGCCCTCGACCAGAAACAGCTCGGTGCGGGCCAGATCGCCGGCCGCGCAATCGGCCAGTTTGCCGGGCAGCGCCGGCCCCTGGGTGACCTTTTTCCGCGCCACCTTCTTGCCGGCGCGCTGGCGGCTCTGGGCGTTGCTGATCGCCAGCTGGGCCAGCGCGTCGCCGGTCTCCGGGTGCTGGTTGAGCCACAGCGAAAAGGCATCCTTGACCACCCCGGAGACAAACGCGGCGCACTCGCGCGAGCTGAGCCGTTCCTTGGTCTGGCCGGAGAACTGCGGGTCGGACATCTTCACCGAGAGCACGTAGCTGACCCGCTCCCAGACATCTTCGGGGGCGATCTTCACCCCGCGCGGCAGCAGGTTGCGGAACTCGCAGAACTCGCGCACCGCCTCGGTCAGGCCGCTGCGCAAACCGTTGACGTGGGTGCCGCCCTGCGCCGTCGGCACCAGGTTGACGTAGCTCTCGGTGACCGCCTCGCCGCCATCCGGCAGCCAGATCACCGCCCAGTCGGCCGCCTCGTGTTCGGCGGCCATGCGGCCGACAAAGGGCCGCTCGGGCAGCAGCGGCAGGCCGGCGACCTGCTCGGCGAGGTAGTCCGGCAGGCCGTCCTCGTACTGCCAGCGGATCTCCTCGTCGCCCTTCTCATCGCGAAAGACCACCTCCAGCCCTGGGCACAGCACCGCCTTGGCGCGCAGCAGGTGCTTGAGTTTCGGCAGCGAGTACCGGTCCGAGTCGAAGTACTGCGGATCCGCCCAGAAACGCAGCGCGGTGCCGGTGTTGCGCTTGCCCACCTTGCCGACCACCTGCAGCTCTTCGACCTTCTCGCCGCCGGCGAAGGCCATCGCGTATTCCTGGCCATCGCGGCGCACGCGCACCTGCAAACGGCTGGAGAGCGCGTTGACCACCGACACGCCGACGCCGTGCAGGCCGCCGGAAAAGGCGTAGTTTTTATCCGAGAACTTGCCGCCGGCATGCAGCGTGCTGAGGATCACCTCGACCCCCGGCAGGCCCAGCTCGGGGTGGGCATCGACCGGCATGCCGCGGCCGTCATCGATCACCTCCAGCGAGCCGTCGGCGTAGAGGGTCACGGCGATGCGGCCGCAGTGGCCGGCGATGGCCTCGTCGACAGCGTTGTCGATCACCTCCTGGGCGAGGTGGTTGGGGCGGCTGGTGTCGGTGTACATGCCCGGGCGCTTGCGCACCGGGTCGAGACCGGACAACACTTCGATGGCGGCGGCGGTGTAACTGGCGCTCATCCTCGTCTGATTCTTCCGTAGCGATTGGCAGGCGCGGCATTGTAGCGCAGTGCCGCCGCACTGGCCGTCGCCGCAGCGCTATTGCTACACTCCGCCGCCTTCATCCCCTCGCAAGCCGAACGCAAAAGAGATACAGCAATGGCCGATTCCGCGCACATCGTCGAAGCCAACGAGCAGAACTTCCAGCAGACCATTCTGGAAAGCTCCATGCAGCAGCCCGTGCTGGTGGATTTCTGGGCCGACTGGTGCGGGCCGTGCAAGTCGCTGATGCCGATTCTGGAAAAGCTCGCCGACGAGTACGACGGTGCTTTCAAGCTGGCCAAGGTCAACAGCGACGAAAACCAGCAGCTCGCCGCCCAGGCCGGGGTGCGCAGCCTGCCGACGGTGATGCTGTTCGACCAGGGCCGCCCGGTGGACATGTTCAACGGCGCCCTGCCCGAGGGCGAAGTGCGCGCCTTTCTGGAAAAGCACGACATCCACTCGGCGGTCGATCAGCGCCTGCCGCAGGCCGAGATGCTGCTGCAGAGCGGCGACACCGACGGCGCCATCGAGCTGCTCAACCAACTGGTCGCCGAGGACGGTCAAAACGGCGACGCGCTGCTGCTGCTGGCCCGCGCCGCGGTGCAAAAGGGCGAGAACGACAGCGCCACCAGCCTGCTCGAACAGCTCCCCGATGAGCACGCGCGCAAGCCCGAGGCGGCGCAGATCAAAGGCATGATCCACTTCACCCGCGAGGTCGATGCCAGCCGCGACTTCGCCGAGCTGGCCGCCGCCGTGGCCGCCGGCGACGCGGACAGCGAAACCCGCTACCAGCACGCCCTGCAGCTGTGCCTGCAGGGCCAGTTCGAGCCGGCGCTGGAGGCGCTGCTCAAGCTGATGCTCGATGACCGCGAATACGGCGACGACGCCGCGCGCAAGCTGCTGATCAACATCTTCGACGTGCTCGGCAGCGACCCGCTGGTCAACCAGTACCGGCGGCGCATGTTCGCCCTGCTGCACTGATCCGCACGCGGAGCCGAAAATGGCCGGATTCAAGCTGCAACCGGTGCAGATCGTACTGCTGATCGTCCTCGGCGCGACGCTGGTGGTCGGCCTGCCGCTGTGGCTGCGCGACGGCGACGGCTCGGACCTGCAGGTGCCGGTGCCCTGGGAGATCGAAAACCATCCGGACGGCAGCCGCAGCGTGATCGGCATCCACCTCGGCCGCGACAGCCTCAACCAGATGGCACAGCGCTTCGGCACCCCGGACCAGCTCGCCCTGTTCGTACAGCCCGACCGCCAGCGTTCGCTGGAGGCCTACTTCCCGCGCATCGGTCAGCGCGGCATGACCGCGCGGCTGATCGCCACCCTCGACGCGCCGCCGGCGCTGCTCGAAACCCTGCCCGAGCGCGCCCTGCGCCGCGAGAGCAGCAGCGAGGGCGATGCGCGCTTTCACTTCGACGCCAGCCAGCCCGGCGAGCTGGGCGAATTGCCGGTGGCGGCGCTGACCTACATCCCCGACTACCGCGGCCTCGATGAGGACTTCCTGCGCCAGCGCTTCGGCGAGCCGGCCGACATCCGCCCCGCCGGCGAACGCAGCCGGCAGTGGTTCTACCCCGATCGCGGCATGAGCATCCTGATCGACCCGCAGGGACTGGACATCTTCCAGTACGGCAGCGAGCCGGGCGCCGGCAGTCCGCCGCCACAGGCGAACACCGCCGCGAGCGCGGCGCAGGACGGCCCGGCGGCAGCCAGCGACGACTAGCGGGACCGATCTCTGGCAGATGCCTGCGCGGGCAGAGCCGCCTGCGCGCAGCGCTGCGGCGAGAGCCTGTCGCCGTTAAACCTGTTACCGACAAGCCTGTTACCGACAAAAAAGGGACGCCCAACGGCGCCCCTCAAGCCTGTTACCGAAAAAAAAGGGACGCCCAACGGCGCCCTT
>CBFCYW010000012.1:0-54236 GCA_965602395.1 uncultured Chromatiales bacterium | reverse complement strand
GTCGGTGATTCGGGTCGGTGATTCGGGTCGGTGATGCCGCGGTGCGGCGGCCGGTTGAGGCGATGGTGTAACGCCCAATGCCGCCGTCGCGCAAGTGGTTGGGGCGGCGTTCTCCGGATTTCGACCATCGGCTTCTATCCAGGCTGCCTGTCGCGGTGCGCTGCAGGGCGCAGCGGTCGTGGCTTATCGGGTCAGTGGGCGATGGGCTCCGCGTTGTCTGGCGCATCCTGCGGGATTTGCTTCAGGCTTGTTCGTTTTGTGTCATCGTTTCGAGTCCTGGCCCGACTGTAATTATCCGGTCCGCATTGCCCGGAGACTCCTGCGCGATCAATTCTGCATTTATGCCGTCATTGGTCATCACACGCTGCCACGCCTGCGCCTCACTCAGGCCCATTTTCATGTGCCGCTTTGCAACGCGTCGATTGCTCTCTTGAACCGAGACATCCAAAAACCATTTTTCGTCGAATACATCTTCCTGTAGCCGGCGCCAGGGGTTCGCGTTGAGAAGCAGGTAATTTCCTTCAACGAGTACAATCTTGTCAGTGGGAGTCAGCTGTATTTCATTTTCGATCGGATCTCCGGCGCGATGGTCGAAGCCGGGGAAGCTTCCTTCGCCCGATTTTTTGGCCTTGACAAGATCATTCACGAATCTAGTGGAATTGAATGTAAAGGGTGCTCCTCTGCGCAGGTGTGCCTCCACCGGGTCTTCCATCTTGTCCAGCTGGTTGCGAAGGTAGTGGTAGCCGTCGAGAGGGATAACAGTCAGCACCTGGCCCAGACGTGCCTGTAGGGCAGCGGCGAGCGTGCTCTTTCCGCTTCCTGGGCCGCCTGCAATTCCAAGCCAGAACTGTACCCTGTCAGGTAGCGCGGCAGCCCTTTCGTGAAGCTCTTCAGAAAGTTCGTCGTATGTTCGCATGCTTCTTTTATACGCCTATAATATGTGGTGGGTGTTGACAAAACCGGGCTGATTCGACCACCCGATGAGCAAATCATCCTCACCGTCATTTACCCGTCAGGCGAGCGATCTCATCGGCTGACTGCGCGGGATAGCGTGCGGTCAGTTTGTCCAGCAGCCCCTCAGCTTTGTCAACATGCACACGGCTTTGCCGGATAATGTGATCAAAAGATTCCGCCAGCTTCAATTCTACGGCGTCGAGTCCTTCATTGAGCCCTGCTGTCAATCCCCGTTGCGCGGTTTTGATCAGCGAGGGTTCGAGTTGCCGGTGCAGCAGGTAGGGTATCAACCAGCTGCTCGCGACTATCAACAGACTGTTGACAGCAAAGTTGATCCCCAGAAATTCGCCTTCGCCAAATGTCGCCGAGTGAAAGCGCGTGAATGCTATATATGCCACCCAACTGGCAGCGCAAACCGGAAGAACGGATCGCAGAAAGCCGGCTGTTTTTCTGGTGGCGCGTTGGACAGGCGTCCCGGGTCGGGTCATGGCCCGTCGCAGGTTTTGCTGCAGGTGTTGTTCGATGATATCAGGTATCTGCTCCATCAGTGCCGCCAGCTGTTGGCGATAGGGTTGACTGGCGATACCCTGATCGCTCACCGCTATCTCTGTTTTGCGTGTGACATCGATCAATCTCGACTGTGACCATTGATCCCAAAGATTCGCCTCATGCCCGTTATCCGTCGGGTCGTCGGTCGGCGATGCCACGCTCAGCTCCTGGTTACCACCATCGTCGCGGGCGGGCTGGCTAGACAACAGGTTATTCAGCTTGCCCGGGTGCTTTACCACCTCGGTGGCCCGGTGTTTGATGGGCCAGCCGAGATCCTGTTCGATTTGACGGCGCGTTTGCTGCCAGAGGGCCAGGGTCATTCGCCGGTGACTTTTCCATTGCTCGATTGAGCCGAATCTCTGCAGATTGTTGCTCAACAGGTTTTCGGCATCCTGTATACGTGCATTGAGACCCAGGCGTTCAAACTCGGCGATGCCGTGATTGTGCAGCAATTGATGAATAGTCCGTTCGATTTGCTCAAAATCATCATCAACATCATTGGCCGCGCAACTGGTCTGAAACACTTGCGGATGGCTGAATCCGGCAGTGCCGAGGATAGAGACAAAGTCGTCTGTTTGTTGAGTGTCACCTTCATCGATCCGGTTCATCACGAACATCCAGGCGTGGCGTTTGCCGTGGTCTTTGAGCATTCGCCAGCCGATGTCGTCCCGGTAACGCTCGGGGCTGACGACATAAATCAGCAAATCGATATGATCGAGCCAGTCGAGTGTGAGTTGTTGATTGTCCTGGCGTGTGCTGTCGATGTCCGGCATATCCAGCCACAGCAGATCCTTGTGCCGTTCGTTATTGTGAGGCTTGATGTGTGTTCGGTCAGCCGGGAACCGCTCCGGAAGATCGGCGAGCGCAACCGTCTCGTGAACAAAGACCGTGACTTCAGTTGAAGTCGGCCGCACCACGCCGGTGCGCGCCACTTCGTGACCGGCGAGGCGATTAAGCAGACTGCTTTTGCCCACGCCCGTGCCGCCGAACAAACCGACAACCAACGGCCGTACTTTTTCATTTTCAAACAGATCCTTTGGAGAATGCTGCTGCAGCTGCTGAAATGCGAGCAGGTGTTCGTCACGCAGCCAGCCTGCGGCCTGTGCGTCCTGCGCCCATTCGATTGACTGGGCAATCAACTTGCTGATGGCATCGCTCATCGCCACGACTCCAGTGCCTGTCTGGCTTCGGCCATTTGCTGTTCCTGGATGCCGAAGATCCGATTTCGGTCGAGACTCCCGCTGAGTTTCAACAATTCATTCGCAAGGGTTTTATTGAAGAGTTGCTCTTCCACGGTCTGCATTTGTTTGTGTTTTAATTCATCGGATATCCTCGACATGTAACTTCCCAGCGCACCTTCCGTAAGCATGGATGTCAGGGATAACATAGCCGGTGCGAGCAACAAATCACTGACTCCGATGCCGCCGGTTTTTAAAGCGAAAGCAATGCCACTCGCGTCGGCGGTGACCCGCGCAGCTCGCAATGAGTTCAGCATCGCAGGTCTTTGTTTCAGCAGCGCATATAGCTGGTTGGCGGTTGCATTGATTTCGGCTTCAAACTCTGCATGATATGTTCGTACGGAGGTGGAGAATTTTTCCGTGATCGCTCCATGATGATCAGTCAGTTCGCTTTTTAAAAGTGCGAATATCGCGTTGTTTTCCGCTTCTATTCTCTCGGTCAGCTCGCGATTGATGGCTGTCAGGAGTTGTTCGGACAACGCTGTCAGTATAGATAATTCATTATCCATTTTTTCGGTTTGGCTGCTCTGGTTTGGCGATTTGTCGCCTGGCCAAAAACTGACAAGCTGACGGATCGGCCAGGTAATTGCGCCACGAATGGAGGTTAGTGGTTGAGACAGCCCCGGAATCTCCAGGAGTATGAGCAATTGTGCGATCGCGCGTTTAAAAGTCTCGTAGCGCTCGCTATTGTCCAGATAATCGCGTTGATATGATTCGAGCGCGGCGTCGGCGGACTGCTGGACGATTTGCTGCCAATCACTGATAGAGCGATGCTCGGCGAGAACGGGTTCGTGCCAAACATCCCAATGTTGTTGTATGAAAATCCTGGCAGCCGCTGCTCGATAGTTCCTGTCGAGTGCTTGCAGGCGGCCCTGCAGAGCCGCACGCAACTCAACAGCCCCGGCGGGAAGTTCATTTTCCTTGAGTTGATCGAGCCCAATCTGAGCCGGCAGTGTAATCAGCGTTGTATTGCTTGCGCCCGCCGCATCAAGTTTCTCAAGCAAGGACTGCTCGACCGCTGCGCGGGCGTTGTCGTCCACCTTGTTCAGACACACAAACAGCTCTCGCTGGAGAGGAAGCATGAGTTCCAGCGTTTTCCACACGGACAGGTCGGAATACTTCTCCTTGCTCAGTACCAGCACCACGATGTCGGCCATGGCGATGATTTCCAGGACACTGTTTCGGTATTTTTGAGAAGATAGTGAATCGAAATCGGGTGTATCCCAGATGATTGTGTTTTCGAAGCCCGCCGAGCTGGCTGACTGCATGAAACCAAAGTGATTGAGGTTGTCGCGCGACAAGCCATCAACACGGGTCGCAGTGCGTCCCGGGAGTAGTTCGGTCAGCCATTGGATGTCAGCATCGCTACTGGAAAAACCTTGCGGTTGAGTTGTAAATCCGGCCAGCGGGCTGACCTCGGCTTCGATCTGGCCGAGCAATACGTTAACTAACGTGCTCTTGCCTACCTGCGTGGGCCCAATTACAGCGATCTGTCTGGGAAAGTCGGGGAATGCATGCAACAGATTCAGATTGCGGAGCGCCGCCTGCGCCAGGGTCAGTGATGCGTGTCGTTCGGCGTATTCCGATGGCATGCCGGATTGCGGGGCTAACGCCTGATAGCGCTCGCCAAGGGCTGTGAGCAGCGGGTGAAGCACGTCGGGTGGCGCGGTAAGTTTATCGTTAGCCATTTAGCCCGCATCCGCTATCTGATTCACGCACGCTCACTGGAGCTTTGTTTGCACACATATTGTTCTTCACTCGGAAAATATCTCCTGAATTTACCGCCTTCACTATGTCGCAGCCGGGCCGGCGCGCTCGCTGGTGTCGGTGCGGGGCGTTACGGCGGGCGAAGATGGTCGTTCACGTCGCCGTGCAGGTGGCGCGGTTCCATCTCCGGCATGCGCTCGCCAGCGACGCCCCGGCGAGCGCCGTAAACCGCGCTGCACCAGCCCGCTCCCACCGGTAGCTGGGCGTTGCCAAAGGCAGCTTGCCGGCATCGCCTCAGCCCCGGTCGTCGGCGTTGGCGGGCAGCCCTCGCGCCTGCGCCTCGGCATTGCCGACGTAGCTGGCCGGGGTCATCTCCAGCAGGCGCTGTTTGGCCTGCTCGGGAATCTCCAGCGCGGCGATGAACTCGCGCAGCTTTTCGCGGCTGATGCCGCTGCCGCGAGTCAGCGCCTTCAGTTGTTCGTAGGGGTTTTCGATGGCGTAGCGGCGCATCACCGTCTGCACCGGTTCGGCGAGCACTTCCCAGCTGGCGTCGAGATCGGCGTCGAGCCGCGCCGGGTTGGCTTGCAGCTTGCCGATGCCCTTGATCAGCGCGGCGTAGGCGATCGACGACTGGGCCACGCCGACGCCGAGGTTGCGCAGCACGGTGGAGTCGGTCAGGTCGCGCTGCCAGCGCGACAGCGGCAGCTTGGCGGCCAGATGCTGGAACAGCGCGTTGGCGACCCCCAGATTGCCCTCGGCATTCTCGAAGTCGATCGGGTTGACCTTGTGCGGCATGGTCGAGGAGCCCACTTCGCCGGCGACGGTTTTCTGCTTGAAATAGCCCAGCGAAATGTAGCCCCAGATATCGCGCGAGAAGTCGATCAGAATGGTGTTGACGCGGGCGATGGCGTCGAACAGTTCGGCGATGTAGTCGTGCGGTTCGATCTGAATCGTGTAGGGGTTGAAGCTCAGGCCGAGGCCCTCGACGAAGCGCTGCGAGAAGGCCGGCCAGTCCAGATCCGGATAGGCCGACAGGTGCGCGTTGTAATTGCCCACCGCGCCGTTGATCTTGCCCAGCAGCTCGACCCGCGCGATCTGCGCGCGCTGGCGCTGCAGGCGATAGGCGACGTTGGCCATCTCCTTGCCCAGCGTGGTCGGCGAGGCGGTCTGGCCGTGGGTGCGCGAGAGCATCGGCTGTGCGGCATGCTGCTCGGCCAGCGCGGCGATGGCGGCGATCAGCGCGTCGATCTCCGCCAGAATCACCTGCTCGCGGGCCTCTTTGAGCATCAGCGCGTAGGACAGGTTGTTGATGTCCTCGGAGGTGCAGGCGAAGTGGAAGAACTCCTTCACCGCGTCCAGCTCGGCGCAGCCGGCGGCCTTTTCCTTGAGCAGGTATTCGACGGCTTTGACATCGTGGTTGGTGCTGCGCTCGATCTCTTTGACGCGCGCCGCGTCCGCTTCGCTGAAATCGCTGACGATGGCGTCGAGATAGGCGTCGGTGGCGGCGGAAAAGGCCGGCACCTCGGCGATGCCGGGTTCGGCGGCCAGCGCCTGCAGCCAGCGCACTTCGACCGTGGTGCGCAGGCGGATCAGGCCGTATTCGCTGAAGATGTGCCGCAGATGCCGGGTTTTGTCGCCGTAGCGGCCGTCGATGGGGGAGAGGGCGGTGAGTGCGTTGAGTTGCATGCCGGGTACCGTGGAGCTGATCTGCTGGGCAGAAAAAAAGGCCGCGATTATAGCATCGCGGCCCCGTGGTTCCGGCGTTCGCGCGGTTTGGCAAATCAGCTGTCGCTCTCATCCGCGTCCGGTTTAATCACCAGAATGTCGCAGGCCAGGTCGTCGAGCACGTTCTCCGCGGTGCTGCCGATCAGCAGCAGGCCGCGATGGCCGCGGGAGATGGCGCCCATCACCACCAGGCTGGCCTGCAGTTCGCGCACCAGCACCGGCAAGGTGTCCTCGGGCTTGCCCTCGCGCAGGTGCACGCGGCTCTCGCTGACCTCGGGGTAGTCCTGCATGAATCGGTCGAGCTGCTCCTTGCTGGCGGTCTCGACCATCCCCTGGTAGTCCTCGTAAGTGGGGTTGTAAGGCCCGGCGAGGATCACCGGTTCGGGCAGTAATTCGATGGAGTGAAAGACGTGCAGCTCGCCGCCGGTATCGCGCGCCCAGTCGCTTGCGGCGGCCATGATGTTGGCATCCAGCTGCTCGGCCTTGCCGTGCACGTGGGCCGGATCGACGCTGGCGATAATGCGCTTGCTGTGCCAGTCGTCCTCGCTTTTGACCAGCAGCAGCGGTGCGCCGCACTCGCGAATCAGGTGCCAGTCGGTGTAGTTGAACAGGGTGCGGTGCAGGCGGCTGTCATGCGCCGTGGCCTTGATGACCAGATCGGGCTGCGAGCTGGCGACCTTCTCCAGAATGCCGGCGTACTGGTGGCGATTCCAGACCGAGTCGGTGTGCACCGTGAGGCCCTGCTCGCGCAGCGGCTCGGCGAGCTTGAACAGCCAGCTTTCCACCTCGCGCAGATAGGCGTCCGGCGACAGCTCGTCGCCCTCACGGGTGACGGCCATGTGGGCGTAGAGAGCGGCGCTGAACTCGCTGACGAACAGCTCCAGCTCGGCCTGCGACTGGCGTGCCAGAAACAGCGCACGATCCAGCGCCGGCTGGTTTTCGGCCTCGTAATCGAGGACGACCAGCAATTTTTTCTTTTCGCTCATGTCGATCTCCTTGCTGGCGAAGTGCCAGCTGCGTATGCCCGGGAGCGCCTTGCGCGCCGCTCCGCGGTGGGTGTGGCTACCATTTTTCGCCGCTTGGGCCGCCCCCGGCTTGACCTGTGTCAGCGATGCGCGCGGTCGCTGCGGTGCAGTGCGGTGGCATCTGTGCAGGTCGCATGCAATGCTTGCGACGAGGGCTTGGCCGGCGTCGTGCGGCGCCGGCGGAATACCGGAGAACAGGGGGAGTCAGTGGCATGGAATTCAAACCAACCGCGCAATTCGGCTACGCCGAATCGGTGATCAGATGGGGGCTGGTGCTGCTGCTCGCGGTGCTCGCCGCGGTAGTGGTCGGCGGCAGCCGGGTGGTGCCGATCAGCTTCTCACCCGAAGTCGTCGATCGTGCACTGGATCTGCTCGGCGCCTACCTGGTGGTGGCGCTGTTTGCCGAGCGCGCCCAGGAAGTGTTTGTCAAATCCTGGCGCGGCATGGGCCGGGCCGAGCTGGAGCACGATGTGCGCGACGCCTACGCCGCGCTGGAGTCCAGCCGCGAGAAGCTGGCGGATATCGAACGGCTCGCCCGTCCCCTGGCTGAGGATGACGACGACGAGGGAGGCGACCGGGATCGATCCGATGGTCAAAGCCTCGACCCGGATGCCGATCTGCGCCGATCGGCGGCGTGGCGCAGCGAATACGAGGCCATCCAGCGCAGGGTCAACAAGCGGCAGCTGGACTGGCACAGAGCCAAGCGTCGCCTGCAAAAGTATCGCGTGCGCACCGGCAAGATCGTCGTCATCGGCGGCTCGATCGCCGGTCTGGTGGTCGCCGGCGCCGGCTTCGGCATGCTCGCCGACGAGGGCATCACCGATTATCTGGCACAGGTGGAGAGCGGTGCGCTGGATGGTCTGCAGCGGCACCTTTTCGTCGCCATCGACGCGGTGCTCACCGGCGGCCTGATCGCCGGTGGCTCGAAGGGGATCCACAACCTGGTGGCGCCGATCAGTCGCTTCATCCGCCAGTCCGGGGAAAACCTCAGTAACGATCCGGCGATCAAATGAGCTGCGCCCGCCGCGCTGGCTGATCCGCGATGGCCGGCCCGGGTGCGCGCCCGGCGCCGGCTACTGCCAGTTGCGCACCACCAGACGGAAGATGTCGGACTCGGTGATGATGCCGCTGAGCTTGCCGTCGGCATCCAGCACCGGCAGGCCGGCGATCTTTTTCTCCAGCATCAGCGTGGCCGCTTCGGCGATATTGGCATCGTCGCGCACCGTTACCGGCGACTTGCTCATCAGCTCTCCCACCCTGAGCTGAGCCAGCAGCGCGTTGACCTCCCAGATGCTCAGGGTGCTGGCGTCCGATGGCTCCGCGTGCAGCACGTCGCCGAGGCTGATAATGCCCAGCAGACGGCCATCTTCGACCACCGGCAGGCGGCGGATCCCGTTGCTTTTCATCACCTGGTGCGCCTCTGGCAGCGAGGCGTCGGGGGATATGCTGACCACCTCGGCGGTCATGTTGTCTCTGACGATTTCCCGCTGCATGGCGATCCTCCTGTGCTGGATATTGTCCGCCGAGTGTGGGGCGCGGGCTTCGCTGCGGCGCTGATCTGGGTCAACTGGCGGTGTTGACGGGGCATTCCGGCTGGCTGCGCGGACTGGCGTCGAGCACCGCCGCTGCGGCATCATCGCCAGCCGTGCCCACCGGCTCGGCCAGCTGCTGGCGAGGTTTGTGGTGCGCTGCCAGCCCGCCACCAACGCAACGCGAGTCAGGACGCCATGGCCGAGAGCTTTAACTACTACCAGCGCAGCTGTGTCAGCGCGCCGCGCCGGGCGCAGCTGTCCGGGCGGGTCGAGGCCGATGTCTGCGTGGTCGGCGCCGGCATCGCCGGGCTCAGCTGTGCGCTGGAGCTGCTGCGCCGCGGTCGCCAGGTACTGCTGCTGGAGTCGCAGCAGATCGCCTTCGGCGCCTCCGGGCGCAACGGCGGTTTCGTCCTCGGCGGCTATGCCCGCGGCCTGGAGTCGCTCGAAAGCCAGCTCGGTCTGGCCCGCGCCCGGGCGCTGTTCGAGCTGTCGCTGGAGGGCGTCGCCAGCGTGCGCGACAACATCCAGCGCCTGCAACTGGCCGGCTGTGCGCCGACGCCGGGCCAGCTGACCCTGAGCCGGGTGCCGGAACTGGACGCCCTGCGCCGCCAGCGCGACTGGCTGGCGCGCGACTACGACTACAGCGTGGAGCTGGTCGAGGGCGACGAACTCGCCGAGCTGGTGCGCAGCCCGCGCTACCACGCGGCGCTGCGCGACGATCACGGCTTCCACTTCCATCCGCTCAACTACTGCCTCGGCCTGGCCGCGGAGATCGAGCGACTCGGCGGCCGCATCCACGAGCGCAGCGCCGTCACCCGGCTGGATCGCAAAGGCAGCGCGTTGCGTCTGCGCAGCGACGACGGCGAAGTGCTGGCGCGCGAAGTGGTGCTCTGCGGCGGCGGCTACGCCGGCCCGGCGCTGGGCCGCGTGCATCGCGCCACACTGCCCATCGCCAGCTATGTGATGGTCACCGAGCCACTCGGCGAGCGCGCCGCCAGCGCCATCCGCAGCGATGCCGCGCTGATGGATGATCGCCGCGCCGGCAACTATTTTCGCCTGCTGCCGGCGCGCCGTGGCGAACACGGCCAACGCCTGCTGTGGGGCGGGCACATCACCGCGCGGCGCCAGCCACCGGCGGATCTGGCCGGCTTCATGCTGCGCGATCTGCGCGCCAGTTTCGAGCAGCTCGACGGCCTGCGCGCGGACAGCGCCTGGTCCGGGCTGATGGCCTACGCCGGGCACAAGATGCCCTGCATCGGGCCGCTCGGCGAGGGGTTGTGGGCCTGCACCGCCTTCGGCGGCCACGGCATGAACACCGCGCCCATCGGCGCGCGGCTGGTGGCCGAGGCGATCTGCGGTGAGTCCGACCGCTATCGCCAGTTCGCGGACTTTGGCCTGAGCTGGAACGGTGGCCCCTTCGGTCCGCTGGCGGCAGAGGCCGGCTATCTGGCGCTGCGTCTGCGCGACTGGTGGCGGGAGCGGCCCTTCGGCGGCTGATCGCCGAGCGGATTGATCCGAAGACAAAAAAAACCGCCCCTCGCGAGGGGCGGTTTTGACGGCTGCCGGGACGGCTCAGCTCCAGGGATAGGGGCTGTTGGAGACCGGGTGCAGCCTGCCTTCGGCGTAGCGGCTGAAGCGGAACGGCTCCAGCAGGCGGTGGCTCTGATTGCCGGCGATTTCCTCGGCGACCAGCGCGCCGACGCCGATCATTTTGTAGCCGTGGTTGGAGTCGGCGATCAGGTAGACGTTGTCGCAGAAGCGGTCGAACACCGGGAAGCTGTCCGGGGTGAAGGCGCCGATGCCGCCGGAGGGTTCGTCCTTGTATTTCGGCATCTTGTCGGCGAAGCGCTTCTGGCAGTGCGCCAGCGCCGAGACCCACATGTGCGCGAACTCGGCGCCGACGATGAATTCCGGGGAGTCCGGGCCGTAGGGATCGACCGCCACTTCATCCGGGTCGGTCTCGACCTTGAACGGCGCGGCGCCGCCCTGCACGCCGCCGAAGTGGAAGTCCGGCTTGTAGTAGATGCCCCACATCTTGTCGGTGATCAGGCTGCCATCGACGCAGGAGTGCAGCGGCGCGTTGGAATCGACGTGGATCACCGGCGGCATATTGCCCTGGTTGTCCACCTGCAGTTTCGGATCGACGCCGAGGGTGCCCTCCTGCAGCGACCAGTAGACCCACATGGGGATGCCGTCGTGCAGCTGCCCGTCGGCACCCTTGATGGATACGGTTTTGGGCAGTTCGAGCATGTCCCAGAAGGTTTTCGCCCAGGGGCCGGCGCCGAGGATGACCTGCTCGCAGCCGATTTCGCCGCGATCGGTGAGCACCGCGCTGACCGCGCCGGCGGCATCTTTTTTGAAGCCGGTGACGGTGACGCCACTGATAATGCGCACGCCCTCGGCCTCGGCCTTTTTGGCCAGGCCGTAGATGGCCACGGTGTTGTTGGCGTAGCCGCCGCGCTTCTCGTGCAGCACCGAGGTGATGCCCTCGGCCTGCCAGTCGTCGAAGATGTTCTTCATGTAGGCCGTGCACTCGGCCTCGCCCTCGATGAAGTCGGATTGGTAGCCGATCTCTTTCTGCTCGCGAGCGATTTGCGCCACATCTTCGTGCATCGATTCGGGGCTGATCTGCATGTAGCCGACCGGGTGGAAGCCGAATTCCTCGGCGTTCTCATCCCAGATGTCGGCGCTGTGCGCCATCAGCTCGCGCATCGCCGACTGGAAGTAGTTGTTGCGCACCACGCCGCAGGCGATGCCCGAGGCGCCGGCGGCGATGCCGGTCTTGTCGATGACGAGGATATCGCTGCCGTCGCCCTGGCCGCGGGCCTTGAGCTGTCCGGCCAGATGCCAGGCGGTGGACAGGCCGTGGATGCCGGCGCCGACGATGAGGTACTTGGCGTGAGAGGGGAAGGCCATCGTGATCTGCTCTCGTGGTGGATGTGCCGGCGAGTATCCGGTGGCGGCGCGCGCGCTTTTGTCCAGCAATCGACCTGCGGCTGGCGGCTTTCGACGCCCCTCCGGCGGCGCTGTGGGGCGCGTCGCAATCGGCGCCGCTCGCGGCGCGCTGGCGACAGGATCGCCGCCGCCCACGCGGCGCTTCACGGCGCGCCGCCGGCGGCATAGCATGGGCCATTCGCAGCTGTCATTGCAGGAGCCCGGCCATGTCCAGCGTCTTTCCCCGCCACTGCAGAAGCCACCTGCCCGGCGCCGTCGGCGGCGAGGGCGCGTGGCTGATCGACGCCGAGGGGCGCCGCTATCTCGACGGCTGCGGTGGCGCCGCGGTGTCCTGTCTCGGCCACGGCGGAGAGGGTTCGGCCGCCGCTGCGGTGATCGCCGCCGCGCAGCGCCAGCTCGGCGAGCTGGCCTACGCGCACACCAGCTTTTTCACCAGCGACCCGGCCGAGCGGCTGGCCGACAAGCTGGCCGCGCTGGCGCCGCCGGGCATCGAGCGGGTGTACTTCGTCAGCGGCGGCTCGGAAGCGGTGGAGGCGGCCATCAAGTTGGCCCGGCAGTATTTCATCGAGCGCGGCGAAGGCCAGCGGCGGCACGTCATCTCGCGCTGGCAGAGCTATCACGGCAACACCCTCGGCGCGCTCTCCGCCGGCGGCAACCGCTGGCGCCGCGGCCAGTTCGAGCCGCTGCTCAGCACAGCGATGAGCCACATCGATGCCTGCCACTACTGGCGCTGGGGCCTGCCCGGCGAAACGCCCGAGGACTACGGCCGGCGGATCGCCGACCAGCTCGAAGCGCGGATTCTCGAACTGGGGCCGGAGACGGTGGCGGCGTTCATCGCCGAGCCGGTGGTCGGCGCGACCATGGGCGCGGTGCCGCCGGCGCCGGGTTACTTTGCGCGCATCCGCGAGATCTGCGACCGCTACGGCGTGTTGCTGATCCTCGACGAAGTGATGTGCGGCATGGGCCGCACCGGCACTCTGTTTGCCTGCGAGCAGGAGGGCATCGCGCCGGATATCACCTGCGTCGCCAAGGGGCTCGGCGCCGGCGTGCAGCCGATCGGCGCGATGCTCTGCAGCGGGCACATCTACCGGACCATCGCCGACGGCAGCGGCTTCTTCCAGC
This sequence comes from uncultured Chromatiales bacterium, assembly GCA_965602395.1. Classification (GTDB taxonomy): domain Bacteria; phylum Pseudomonadota; class Gammaproteobacteria; order CBFCYW01; family CBFCYW01; genus CBFCYW01. Next base: position 41,429 of record CBFCYW010000012.1, on the reverse strand, counting down.
ACGGCCACACCTACCTCGGCCACCCGGTGGCCTGCGCCGCCGGGCTGGCGGTGCTGGAGCAGATCGAGCAGCGCCAGCTGCTGCCGCGGGTGCGCGCGCGCGGCGAATACCTGCGCGCGGCGCTCGGCGAGCGCTTTGCCGAACACCCCAACGTGGGCGATGTGCGCGGCCGCGGCCTGTTCGTCGGCATCGAGCTGGTCGCCGATCGCGCCAGCAAAGCGCCCCTCGACCCGGATCTGGCGGTGCACGCGCAGCTGAAAAAGGCCGCCATGGCCGAGGGGCTGATGATCTACCCGATGGGCGGCAGCATCGACGGCCGCTACGGCGACCACGTGTTGCTGGCGCCGCCGTTCATCATCGCCGAAGCCGAGCTCGATGAGCTGGTCGAGCGCCTGGCGCGGGCGCTTTCGAAGACCCTGGGACAGGTCCAGGCACAGGTTTCCGGCAATGGTTGAAGCGATGCCGACAATGGCCCCGGCGCGGATCATCGTCGCCCCCAACGGCGCGCGCAAAACGCGCGCCGATCACCCGGCATTGCCGCTCACCATCGGTCAGCTCGCAGCCTGCGCGCAGCGCTGCCGCGCGGCCGGCGCCGACGGCCTGCACGGCCACGTGCGCGACGCCGATGGCAACCACCTGCTCGATGCCGGCCTGTACCGCGAGCTGATCGCCGAGATGGCCCGCCAGGTGCCGGGCATGCCGGTGCAGATCACCACCGAAGCAGTGGGTCGCTACCGGCCCGAGGAGCAGCGCGCGGTGGTCCGCGCGGTGGCACCGGAGGCTTTTTCGGCGGCGCTGAAAGAGCTGTTCGCCGACGGCGACGACGCGGCCACCACCGCCCTCTACGGCTGGGCGGCCGAGGCCGGCATCGAGGTGCAGCACATCCTGTACGCGGCGGAGGAGGTGGCGCGCTTCGCCGCGCTGCTGGATGCCGGGAGCATCCCGCCGCCGGCCGGGTCGCAATCCGGTGCGCGTCACCAGCTGCTGTTCGTGCTCGGTCGCTACGCCGCCGATCTGCAGAGCGACCCGGCGGCGCTGCTGCCGTTTCTGCGCCAGCTCGATGCCAGCGGTCTGAGCCAGCGGGTCGAGTGGATGGTGTGCGCCTTCGGTCGCGCCGAGAGCGCCGCGCTGGGCAGCGCGCTGGCGCGCGGCGGGCACGCCCGGGTGGGCTTTGAAAACGCTTTCGACAACGCCGACGGCAGCCGCGCGCGGGACAACGCCGAGCGGGTCGCCGAGGTGGTCGCGCTGGCGCGCTCGCTGGGTCGGCGGCGCTGAGCGCTCGCCGCCCCGGCGGGCGCCGCGCCGCGAAGGCCCGTGCGGCGCGTGTTTTCTGCGCCGCAAGCGGCCTTGTCGTTTGCAGCTAATCGCGTGTCGCCGATGCGCCTGCGGGCACGACGGGTGGCGCATAGTCTTCGCCAGAATCAGCCGAGCACCTGCGGCAGCGTACGATCGGCCGCCGGCAGTGCGGCAACTACCCGGAGAATCGAGCCATGAGCGACATCGAGCGCGACGAAGAAGATCTTGACCTGCGGTCTTTGTCCGACGACGAACTCGTCGAGCAGATGCACGACGATCTCTACGATGGTCTGCAGGAAGAGATCGAGGAGGGCACCAATATCCTCCTCGAGCGCGGCTGGGGGCCGGACAAGGTGCTCGCCGAGGCGCTGGTCGAAGGCATGCGCATCGTCGGCATCGATTTTCGCGACGGCATTCTGTTCGTCCCCGAGGTGCTGATGGCGGCCAACGCCATGAAGGGCGGCATGGGCATCCTGCGCCCGCTGCTCGCCGAGACCGGCGCCGAGACCATCGGCAAGATGGTCATCGGCACGGTCAAGGGCGACATCCACGACATCGGCAAGAACCTGGTCTCGATGATGATGGAGGGCGCCGGCTTCGAGGTCATCGACATCGGCATCAACAACCCGGTGGAGAACTACCTCGAAGCGCTGGAGGAGCACAAGCCGGACATCCTCGGCATGTCCGCGCTGCTGACCACCACCATGCCGTACATGAAGGTGGTCATCGACACCCTGCAGGAGCAGGGCATTCGCGACGACTACATCGTGCTGGTCGGCGGCGCGCCGCTGAACGAGGAATTCGGCCAGGCGGTCGGCGCCGACGCCTACTGCCGCGACGCCGCGGTGGCGGTGGAGACCGCCAAAGAGCTGATCGCCAAACAGCGCGCCGCGCGCGCCTCCTGAGCGCGGCGGGCGGCGCGGTCGCGGAGCGACGGGCATGGCGCGCACCCTGCTGATCACCTGCGGCGCCATCGCCCGCGAGGTGGTGGCGCTGATCCGCGCCAACGGCTGGCAGGCGCAAATGGAGGTGCAGTGCCTGCCGGCCGAGCTGCACAACCGCCCGGAGCGGATCGCCCCGGCGGTGCGCGAGAAAATCCGCAGCCAGCGCGCGGCCTTCGCGTCGATCTTCGTCGCCTACGCCGACTGCGGCAGTGGCGGGCTGCTCGATGCGGTCTGCGCCGAAGAGGGCGTCGAGCGCATTCCCGGCGATCACTGCTACGGCTTTTTCGCCGGCGCCGCGGCCTTCGCCGAGCTGCACGAGGAGGAGATCGGCACCTTCTACCTGACCGACTTTCTCGCCCAGCACTTCGAGCGCCTGATGTGGCGCGGGCTGGGCCTCGACCGGCACCCGGAGCTGGTCGAGATGTATTTCGGCAATTACACCCGGCTGGTGTATCTGGCGCAGACCGACAACCCCGAGTGGGAGCGCGCCGCGCGCGACGCGGCGCAGCGGCTGGGTCTGCGCTACCAGCGGCGCGACACCGGCTACGGCGAGCTGGAGCAGGTGCTGCGCGGCGTCGCCGAGCGGCCGGTGATCCCGCTGCGGCCGGCCTCCTGAGGCATCGCGCCGGCAATGCGCGGACAGACTGTGAACGAGCGACGAGGGCACACATGGCAGCCAAACTGATTACCGTCTACTGGCGCGACATCCCCGCGCAGGTCATCGCCAAGCGCGGCCGCGAGAGCGCCAAGGTCGAACTCACCCGGCGCTTCGCCGAGGCCATCGACCGCGCCGCGATGCGCGCCGGCAAAGGCAGCTCGGACGCCTATCTGTCCGACTGGCGCCGCGTACCGGTGGCCTGCGGCGCCGATCTCGACGCCGCGGCGCGCGCCGCCGCGGCGGCGCTGGAGGAAAGCTACTCCGACGAGCGGCTGGAGAAGATCACCAAGGCCGGCGGCGTGGATGCCGCGGCCAATCCGGACACCTGAATTTAAAAAATTTGAGACACACCCAATGACCGACACCGTTATCAGCTCGGCGAAGAAAGAACACATCATCGGCTTCGAGCGCCCCTTCACCGTCATCGGCGAACGCATCAACCCCACCGGCCGCAAGCTGCTCGCCGAAGAGATGCGCAACGGCGATTTCAGCCGCGTCGAGAGCGATGCCCGCGCCCAGCTCGCCGCCGGCGCGCAGATGCTCGACGTCAACGCCGGCGTGCCGCTGGCCGATGAGCCCGAACTGATGCGCCATTGCATCCGCCTGGTGCAGTCGATCACCGACGTGCCGCTGGCCATCGATTCCTCGGTGGTCGATGCGCTGGCCGCGGGGCTGGAGGTGTACCAGGGCAAGCCGCTGGTCAACTCGGTGACCGGCGAGGAGGAGCGCCTCGAAGCGGTGCTGCCGCTGGTGAAAAAGTACGGCGCCGCGGTGGTCGCCATCTCCAACGACGAGACCGGCATCTCCGAAGACCCGGAGATCCGCTTTCAGGTGGCGCGCAAAATCGTCGAGCGCTGCGCCGACCACGGCATCCCGCGCAGCGACGTGGTCATCGATCCGCTGATCATGCCCATCGGCGCCATCGCGCTGGCCGGCCGGCAGGCCTTCGACATCATCCACCGGGTGCGCACCGAGCTGGGCTGCAACACCACCTGCGGCGCCTCCAACATCAGCTTTGGCCTGCCCAATCGCCACGGCATCAACAGCGCTTTTCTGTCGATGGCGATCGGCGCCGGCATGACTTCGGCGATCGCCAACCCGCTGCACGAGCAGGAGATGATGGCGGTCAAAGGGGCCGACGTGATGATGGGCCACGACCCGGATTGCATGACCTGGATCCGCAAATACCGCGAACCGGCGCCGGAGGGTCAGGAGGGCGCCCGCGGCGGCCGCAGTGGTCGCCGTCGCCGCCGCGCCTGAACTTCGCGCCGCAGCGGCCGATCACGGCCTTGACAGCCGGCGCGGCCGGCGGGATGTGAGTGGAGCAGAAACGCATGGCAGACGAACTGGAACTCGCCCAGGCCAGCGCACTGATGGAGGGTGAGGCACAGGTCGTCTTCACTCCGTCCGGGCGCCGTGGCCGCTTCCCGGTGGGCACGCCGCTGTTGCAGGCGGCGCGCCAGTTGGGCGTGGATATCGACTCGGTGTGCGGCGGTCGCGGCATCTGCGGCCGCTGCCAGGTCGAGTGCATGGAGGGCGACTTCTCCAAGCACCGCATCGTCTCCAGCAGCGATCACCTGTCGCCCTTCTCCGAACCCGAAGAGCGCTATCGCCAGCGGCGCAGAAAGCAGTGGGTCGATGGCCGCCGGCTGTCCTGCCACGCGCGCCTGCTCGGCGATGTGGTCATCGACGTGCCGCCGGAATCCCAGGTGCACCGCCAGGTGGTGCGCAAGGGCGCCGACTACACCGATATCGAGCTCGACCCGGTGGTGCGCCTCTACTACGTGGAGGTGCAGGAGCCGGATATGCACGATCCCTCCGGCGACCTGCGCCGCGTCTACCAGGCGCTGGAGTACGAGTGGCGGCTGGAGAACCTGCGCTGCGATCTGCGCCTGCTGCAGGATCTGCAGATCGCCCTGCGCGAGGGCGACTGGAAGATCACCGTGGCGATCCACGGCGACGAGCAGCTGATCGCCGTGTGGCCCGGCTTCAAGGCCGCCGGCACCGTGTTCGGCATCGCCGTCGACGTCGGCTCGACCACCATCGCCGCGCACCTGTGCGACCTCAGCTCCGGCAAGGCGGTGGCCTCCGGCGGCGTCATGAATCCGCAGATCCGCTTCGGCGAGGACCTCATGAGCCGCGTCTCCTATGTGATGATGCACCCTGGCGGCGATCGCGCCATGACCTCGGCGGTGCGCATCGCGCTGAACAAGCTGTTCGCACAGATCACCGAAGAGGCCGGGGTTCGCACCACCGATGTGCTCGAACTGACCTTCGTCGCCAATCCGGTGATGCACCATCTGCTGCTGGGCATCAACCCCATCGAGCTGGGCGGCGCGCCGTTCGCCCTGGCCACCGATGCCGCCCTCGGTGTGTGGGCCAACGAGCTGGAGCTGGAGCTGCACCCCAACGCGCGCGCCTACGTACTGCCCTGCATCGCCGGCCACGTCGGCGCCGACACCGCCGGGGTGTTGATTTCCGAGCAGCCGGAGACCTTCGACGAGATCAGCCTGCTGGTCGATGTCGGCACCAACGCCGAGATCGTGCTCGGCAATCGCCAGCGGCTGGTGGCCTGTTCCAGCCCCACCGGGCCGGCCTTCGAGGGCGCGCAGATCAGCGCCGGGCAGCGCGCCGCGCCGGGTGCCATCGAGCGCGTGCGCATCGATCCGCAGACCCGCGAGGGGCGCTTTCGGGTCATCGGCTGCGAGCTGTGGTCGGACGAGCCCGGCTTCGCCGAGGCGGTCGCCGAGGTCGGCGGCGTCACCGGCATCTGCGGCTCGGGGATCATCGAGGTGGTCGCCGAGATGTTCCTCAGCGGGGTGATCAATCAGGATGGCGTGATCGACGGCAGCCTGGCTGCCGACTGCCGCTGGGTGATCGCCGACGGCCGCACCTTTTCCTACCTGCTGCACGACGGCGATGTGAAGGTCAGCATCACCCAGAACGACGTGCGCCAGATCCAGCTCGCCAAGGCCGCGCTGTACGCCGGCGTGCGCCTGCTGATGGAGCGCCTCGGCATCGATCGCGTCGATCGCATCCGCCTCGCCGGCGCCTTCGGCAGCCACATCGATGTCAAATACGCGATGGTGCTCGGGCTGATTCCGGATTGCGACATCGCCCAGGTGGCCAGCGCCGGCAACGCCGCCGGCACCGGTGCGCGCATCGCCCTGCTGGACAAGAAAGCGCGGCCGTACATCGAGGAGCTGGTGCGCAATATCGAGAAGGTCGAGACCGCCGTCGAGCCGAAGTTTCAGGAGCACTTCATCGACGCCATGGCCTTTCCGCACAAGACCGATCCCTTCCCGCGTCTGGCCGAGGTGGTCGAGCTGCCGGCGCCCAAAACCGCGCAGCGCGACACGCCGGAGGGCGGCGTCAAGCGCCGTCGCCGGCGCCGCGGCTAGCTAGTCGCGCCAGCCATCGGCCACGGCCGGGCCGAATCGCCGCTGGCGCCGTGCCGGTGGTCGACTCAAGCCCTCAATTCGAGCACCCGGCCGGCCGGTAGCCGATGCGGAAACCGCCCCAGTGGCGGCCGTTGACGTACACCGGCACCGACAGGTCGTGCATGATCTCGCCGGTGTCGCGCTTGTAGGTCTGCAGCAGCAGCTTGCGGGTGTGCGCGCCGCAGCGGCTGCCGGTGGGGTCATCGAATCGGCGCTTGCTGCGATTGCCGGCCAGATCCTTCGCGTAGTCCCCGCTGAGCGGCTGGCTGAAGCGCTTGTTGTGCGTCGGCACATAGCCGTTCTGGTCGGTGGCGATGGCGAAGATCAAGTCCGGATTGGCCTTCAGCAGCGGCTCCTGAATGGCGGGCAGGATGTTATCGGCGATGCGGTCGTAGCGGGTGTGGTACTTGGGCGGGTCGGTGTTGGCGATCGGCTGGTAATCGCGGTCGAAAAGCTGCTCTTCGCTGAGCCGGCCCTCGGCGATGGCGCGTTCGAAGGCCGCGCCGATCTTCGCGGCGGCGTCGCGCGCCACGGCGAAGGCCTGGGCGTGCGGGCCGTCCTGGCTGAATTCGGCAACGCGCGCGGTTTCGCGCTCGGCGGTTTTGGTGAAGTGCTCGGCGCGCTGGCGCAGATCGCGCAGGTACTCGCCGCTGCCGTCCAGCTCGGCGCTGATGCGCTGGATCGAAGCGCTGATATTGCTGATGCTGCCGACATTGCCCTCGGTGCTGGCGGCGATGGCGCTGATCTGCTCCTCGACCTGCGCCACCTGACCGGTCACCGTGCCCAGCTCCTCGCCGACGGCGCGAAACTGCGCGGCGCCGCTCTCGATATCTTCCGACAGGGTCTGCACCGCAGCCACCACTTCGGCGGTTTCGTCGTGGCTGGAGCCGATGATCCGGCCGACTTCGCTGGTCGCCTCGCAGGTGCGCGCCGCCAGCTCGCGGACCTGTTCGGCGACCACCGCGAAGCCGCGCCCCTGATCGCCGGCGCGGGCCGCTTCGATGGCGGCGTTGAGCGCCAGCAGGTTGGTCTGATTGGCGATCTCGTCGATCACCTGGGTGACCGCCTGAATCTGCTCGGAGCGCTCGTCGAGCCGTGCGATCAGCCGCGAGGCGTTCAGCGACTGTTCGCTGATCCGCGACATGCCCTGCAGCGCACCGCCGAGCAGCTCGCTGCCCTGGGCGCTGCTGGCGCGTGCCTGGGCCGCGGCCGCGGCGGCGCGGCCGGCGCTTTCGGCGACCGCGTGCACGCTCTGGGTGGCGGTGCTGGCGCTGCCGGTGATGTCGCTGGCCATGGCGTTCTGCTGCTGCACCCGCTGACTCAGCTGATCCACCGAAAAGGACACTTCGGCGGCGGCGATGGCGTTGTCGCTACAGGCGCTGCCCAGATCGCGTTGCGCCTCGCTGAGCTCGGCGAGGTGTTCGGCGACGCCGCCGAGCACACCGCGCAGTTCGGCATTGCCGGCGATTCCGGCCTGCAGTCGCGCGCCCGCCCGCTGCGCCCGTTGCGGGTCGCCGCTGAGCAGCTCGGCGATATCGCCCAGGCCGCGCAGCAGCGGCGCCAGCTTGCGCCACCACAGCCACAGGCTGGTGCTCATCGCGGCGCAGACGGCGGCCGTCGCGGCCTGGCTGGCGGCGCTGTCGATACCGAGCAGATGGAGTAGGCCGCCGGCGCCGGCGGCGCAGGCTAGCCCCGCACCAGCGGCGCCGAAAACGCTCTTCGCTGACATATCCGTGAATTCCCGAGTTGATGAGCCGGTGCCCGGCTAGCGGCACCGCCGCGCGTGGCTTGACCGCTGGCCATCGCCCATCGCCCATCGCTCATCGCAAGCGCCGCCACGGCTGGTGGTTTGTGCGGGCCTTGGGTATAAAGCCGCATGTCTGCACCAGCCACCGCCGAATACGATCTGTTCGTCACCACCCCGCACGGCCTCGAACAGCCGCTGGCCGGCGAGCTGCGCGCACTCGGCGCCAGCGATCTGCGCCGCGGCCGCGCCGGCGTCGCCTGCCGCGGCGATCTGGCCGTCGCGTATCGCATCTGTCTGTGGTCGCGGCTGGCCAATCGCGTACTGCTGCCGCTGGCCGAATTCCCCGCCGCCAACCCCGAGGCGCTGTACGCCGGCGTGCAGCGCAGCGACTGGTCCGCGCATCTCGATGTCGATGGCACGCTGGCGGTGACTTTTTTCGCCGACCGCTCGCAGATCGTCCACAGCCAGTACGGCGCGCAGCGCGTCAAAGACGCCATCGTCGATCAGTTCCGCGAGCGCTGCGGGCGCCGCCCCAGCGTCGATCGGCGCGCCCCGGATCTGCGCGTCAACCTGTACCTGCACCGCGACCGCGCGCGGCTGGCCATCGATCTGTCCGGCGACAGCCTGCACCGCCGCGGCTACCGCACGGCCGGCGGCGCCGCGCCGCTGAAGGAAAACCTCGCCGCCGGCATCCTGCAGCTGGCCGGCTGGCAGGACATCGCCGCCGCCGGCGGCGCGCTGATCGATCCGCTGTGCGGCTCCGGCACGCTGGCCATCGAGGCGGCGCTGATGGCCGCCGACATCGCCCCCGGTCTGCTCCGCGAGCGCTTCGGCTTCAGCGGCTGGCGCGGCCACGACGCGGCGCTCTGGGAGGCGCTGCGCGCAGAGGCCACGGCGCGCCGCGAGACCGGCCTGGCGCAGCTGCCGCCGATTCTCGCCGCCGACAGCGACCCGCGCGCGCTGGATATCGCCCGCGACAACGCGCGCCGCGCCGGCCTCGCCGCGCACATCCGCTTCGCCCGCGGCGACTGTGCCGATGTCGAGCCGCTGGGCGTCGCGCCCGGCCTGCTGGTGGCCAACCCGCCCTACGGCGAGCGGCTCGACGCCGAGTCCGGGCTGGCGCAGCTCTACGCCGGCCTCGGCCGCGCGCTGCGCGCCCGTTTCGGCGGCTGGCAGGCGGCGCTGTTCAGCGGCAATCCGGCGCTGTTCAACCGGCTCAAACTGTCCGCCGAAGCCGGCTACCCGCTGCGCAACGGCGCCATCGACTGCCGGCTGAACTGCTATCGCATCGCCGTGCGGGCGGCGGCTGCCGAGCCCGCCGGCAGCGCCCCTGCTGAGATTGCCGCCACGGCTGCCGGCGGCGACGTCGAGCTGGCGCGCGATTTCGTCAATCGCCTGCAAAAAAACCTGCGCAGCACCGGCAAATGGGCGCGCCGCGAAGGCATCGACTGCTACCGGCTGTACGATGCGGATCTGCCGGATTTTGCCCTCGCGGTGGATCTGTACCGCGGCGAGGACGATGAGCTGCGCGTCCACGTGCAGGAGTACGCGCCGCCGCGCAGCGTCGATCCGGCGCGCGCCGCGGCGCGCCGTGCGGCCGCGCTGGCGGCGCTGCCCGCGGTGCTGGAAGTGCCGGCGCAGGCGATCCACTGCAAACAGCGCCGCCGCCAGCGCGGCGACGAGCAGTACCTGCGCCAGGACCGGCGCGGGGAGTTTTTCGTGGTCCGCGAGGGACCGGCGCGGCTGTGGGTCAATCTCACCGATTACCTCGACAGCGGGCTGTTTCTCGATCATCGCCCGCTGCGCCGCTGGCTGCGCGAGCGCGCCGCCGGCAAGCGCCTGCTGAATCTGTTCGCCTACACCGCCAGCGCCAGCGTGCAGGCGGCGCTGGGCGGTGCGGCGAGCACCACCTCGGTGGATCTGTCGGCCACCTATCTGGATTGGGCACGGCGCAATCTGGAGCTCAACCAGCTGCCCGCGGCGGCCCATCGCACGCTGCGCGCCGACTGCCTGCAGTGGCTGGAGGAGGGCGGCGACGGCGACCGCTACGAGCTGATCCTGCTCGACCCGCCGACCTTCTCCAATTCGGCGCGGATGGCCGACAGCTGGGATGTGCAGCGCGACCACGCCGGCCTGATCGAGCGCGCGATGCAGTTGCTGGCGCCGGGTGGCGAGCTGCTGTTTTCCTGCAATCTGCGCCGCTTTCGGCTCGATCGCGCGGTCAGCGCCGGATACGCGGTCGAGGATCTCAGCCGTCGCTCGATCCCGCGCGACTTCGCCCGCCGCGGCAATATCCACCACTGCTACAGCCTGCGCGCCCGCTAGTCGCGTCCGCTGGTCGCTCTAGTGGGGGCGAGCCTTTCCCAAAGCGCGCCGCGATGCCTATCATGAGTGGCTTGCATCGCCCGATAACGAATCCGTCCCGAGCCAAAATCACTGGAGTGCGCGTGTCTGAATTTTTTACCGAGTACGGCATGTTCCTGCTCAAATCCGTCACTGTGGTGCTGGCCGTCGCGGCGCTGATTCTGATCGCTGTCAGCGCCGGCATGCGCGGCCGCGGCCAGCGCGAGCGCGGCCATCTCGAAGTCGACAAGCTCAACGAGGAGCTGCAGCAGATGCAGGAGAGCCTGCACTACGCGACCCTCGACCCGGCGGCGCGCAAGCTGGCGGAAAAAAACGAAAACAAGCGCCACAAGGCCGAGCGCAAGGCGCAAAAACAGGCCGCCAGGGCGGCGCGCAAGGCCGGCGGCGAGGCGGTGGCGCCGGCGCGCAAACGCATCTACGTGCTGGATTTCGACGGCGACATCCGCGCTTCGGCCAGCGACCGCCTGCGCCGCGAGGTCAGCGCGCTACTGGCCGAGGCCGGCGCCGGCGATGAGGTGGTGCTGCGGCTGGAATCCGGCGGCGGCATGGTGCACGGCTACGGCCTCGCCGCCAGCCAGCTGGCGCGGATCAAATCGGCCGGCGTGCCGCTGACCGTGTGCGTCGACAAGATCGCCGCCAGCGGTGGCTACATGATGGCCTGCGTCGCCGATCGCATCCTCGCCGCGCCGTTCGCCATCCTCGGCTCGATCGGCGTGGTGGCGCAGATCCCCAACGTCCACCGCCTGCTGAAAAAACACGACATCGACGTCGAGGTGCTCACCGCCGGCGAATACAAGCGCACCCTGACCCTGCTCGGCGAAAACACCGAAAAGGGCCGCCGCAAGTTCATCGCCGATCTCGAAGACCTGCACGGCCTGTTCAAAGCCTTCGTCGCCGAGCACCGCCCGCAGCTGGACATGGCCCGCGTCGGCACCGGCGAACACTGGTTCGGCAGCCGCGCCGCCGAGCTGGCGCTGGTCGACGAGCTGCGCACCTCGGATGACTACCTGATGTCCGCCTGCGCCCACGCCGATGTCTACAGGCTGCGCTACGTGGAGAAAAAGAGCCTGCCCGAGCGCCTTGGCCTGCATGCGCGCCAGGCGGTGGACGGCGCCCTCGACCGCCTGCTGGAGCGCCTCGCCCGGCAGCGCTTCGACATCTGAGCGCCGCCGGCGCCCCAAAAAACGCAAACCGCGAGCCGAGCACCGTGACCCACCGCAGCCAGACCCACCGCAGCCAGACCCGGCGCAGCCAGACCCAGCGCAGCCAGACCCAGCCGGACGCCATCGACAACCTGCTCCCCGATCTGATCCGCCTGCGCCACCGCCTGCATCGACAGCCGGAGCTGTCCGGCGCCGAGAAGTGCACCGCCGCGATGCTGGTCGACTACCTCTCGCGCTTCGAGCCGGACGGCATGCTCGAAGGTCTCGGCGGCAATGGCCTGGCGGTGGTGTTCGACGGCAGCGAGGCCGCGGACGATGGCCCCACGCTGCTGCTGCGCGCCGATCTCGATGCGCTGCCGATCGAGGAAAGCAACGATTTCGCACATCGTTCGCAGCGCGCCGGCGTGGCCCACAAATGCGGTCACGACGGCCACATGGCGATCCTCGCCGGGGTCGCCGCCAGCCTCGCCGCGCGCCGCCCGCAGCGCGGTCGCGCGGTGTTGCTCTTCCAGCCCGCCGAGGAAACCGGCGCCGGCGCCCGCGCGGTGCTCGACGACCCGCGCTTCGCCGCGCTGGCGCCGGACTGCTGCTTCGCCCTGCACAATGTGCCCGGCTATCCGCTCGGCGAAGTGCTGCTGCGCAACGGCACCATGAGTTGCGCCTCGCGCGGGCTGCGCATCCGGCTGCAGGGCAAGAGCGCGCACGCCGCGCACCCGGAGGCCGGGCGCGCGCCGACGGCAGCGCTGGCGCAACTGCTGGAGGGGTTGCCACGGCAGGCGCTGAAGGTCGATGGGCTGGCGCTGGCCACCGTGGTGCACGCGCGCCTCGGCGAGGCGGCCTTCGGCACCGCACCCGGCGAAGCCGAGGTGCTGGTCACCCTGCGCGCCGACAGCGACAGCGGCATGCAGCGGCTGGTGGCGCGGGTCGAGTCGCTGGTGCGCGCCGCCGCCGAGCAGTCGTCGCTGGGCGTGGAGCTGTCCTGGCACGATGTGTTCCGCGCCAGCCACAACGACAGCGGCGCCGCTGCCGCGGTGCGCGAGGCGGCGCGCGCCAGCGCCAGTCCGCTGCGCGAGATGGCGGAGCCGTTCCGCTGGTCGGAGGATTTTGCCGAATTCACCATCGCCTATCCCGGCGCGCTGTTCGGCCTCGGCGCCGGCGAAGCCAGCGCCCAGTTGCACAATCCCGACTACGACTTCCCCGACCAGCTCATCGGCCGCGGCCTGCGGCTGTTCCGCGCGCTGCTCGATCAGCGCCTCGCGGCATCGCCCGGCTCTTCGTCGTCGCGCTGAAGCAGGCTGCGGCGGGCCGCGCGCTCGCTGTTTGCAGTCAGCGCGGCGACATCGGCGAAGAATGCGCCGAGCCCGGCGGCGTAGCGCTCGCGGCTGAGCAGATAGCCATTGTGGTGGGCGCCGCTGATCTCCAGCCAGCGCGGCGCGCCGAGCGCTGAGGGCTGCGCGGCGTCGAGCAGCGCGCGGCCGTGGCTCAGCGGCACCAGCTTGTCGTCGGCGCTGTGCACCACCAGCAGCGGCAGGCTCAGCGCGGCCAGCCGTTCGCGGGTGGGGTAGGTGATGCGGGTCAGCCAGCGCACCGGCAGCCAGCGGTAGTGGTGCTGGCCGAGGTCGGCCAGCGAGGTGAAGGTCGATTCGAGCACCAGCCCGCCCGGCGTCTCGCCGTCTGCGGCCAGCTCCGCCAGCAAGCCGCCCGCCACGCCGCCGCCCAGCGAGCGACCGTGCACCACGATGCGCGCCGCCGGCGCGCCGCGCGCGCGCAGCCAGTCCCAGGCGGCGCGCGCGTCGCGGTAGGTGCCGGCCTCGTCGGGGCTGCCCTCGCTGATGCCGTAGCCGCGATAGTCGAAAATCAGCGTGTTGACGCCCAGCTCGTGGAGGATTTGCAGGGTGTCCAGGCGGTGCGAAATATTGCCGGCGTTGCCGTGCAGGAACAGCACGCTGAGTTGCGCCGGGCCAGCCGCAGAAGCGGCCGGCAGATACCAGCCGTGCAGCGGGGTACCGTCGTCGGCCTGCAGCCAGACCTGCTCGAACGGCAGGCCGACTGCCGCCGGCGTCGCGAACAGGGTGCGCCCGGGAAACTCGGGCAGGTAGACGTAGCGCGCCTGCTGGCTGTACATCCACAGCGCGATCAGCAGGTAGGCAATTGCGACGGCAAACAGGATCTTCCATGGCATGGCCGGCACCTTAGCCGCGCTGCGCGCCGATTGCACCCACCTCGCGACGGCGGCGACAATGCGGCCTCGCCGTCGCGCCCGCTTCGCCCATTTCACCCGGCCAGATGAACCTGCAATACGATCCCGACACCGCCCTCGATCACCTGCGCGCCGCCGATGCGCGCCTGGCTGCGGCGATCGCGCGCTGCGGCGAGTTCGCCATCGCGCGCGAGAGCGAGGCCGAGCGCACGCCGTATCACTCGCTGCTGCGCGCGATCGTCTACCAGCAGCTCTCCGGGCGGGCCGCCGGCAGCATTTACGCGCGCCTGCTGGCGCTGCTCGATGGCGCTGCGGACAGTGATCCGCAGGCGTTGCTGGCGCTCTCCGACGAGCAGTTGCGCGGCGTCGGGCTGTCGCGCAACAAAGTGCTGGCGGTGCGCGATCTGGCGCTGCGCTGCCTCGACGGCACGGTGCCCGACGGCGAGGCGCTGCAGGCACTGGACGACGAGCAGATCGTCGAGCGACTGACCCGCGTGCGCGGCGTCGGCCGCTGGACGGTGGAAATGCTGCTGATCTTCAAACTCGGCCGCCCGGACGTGCTGCCGGTGGGCGATCTCGGCGTGCGCCGCGGCTGCCAGTGGCTGTTCGGCATGGCCGAGCCGCCGACGCCGAAGGCGCTCGCCGCGCTGGCCGAACCCTGGCGGCCCTATCGCTCGGTGGCCAGCTGGTATCTGTGGCGCATCTCCGACGGCGACAAGGGCTGGGGCTGAGCGGCGAGCGGTGAAGTTGATCCTCAGTCGCAAGGGTTTCGACAGCGCCGCCGGCGGCGTCGCCAGCCCGATCCTGCCCGGTGGCGAACTGCGCTCGCTGCCGATTCCCGATGTGCACAGCCCGATCCGCTACGCGGATATCCGCAGCGCCGCCACCGACGGCCTCGGCGACGACGGCGACAATCCGCGCACCGCGCAGTTGGTGCAGGCGCTCACCGGCGGGCGCCTGCGCGGCCGCTCGCGGGCCCATCTCGACCCGGATCTGCTGGCCGTGACGCTGCCGCGCGAGCCGGGCTGGCGGCCGCTGTTCGGCCAGTGCGGCGCCGCCCAGGGGCACCTGGCGCGGCAGGCGGTGGGCGCCGGCGATCTGTTCCTGTTTTTCGGCTGGTTCCGCGCCGTGGAGCGCCGCGCACGGCGCTGGCGCTACGCCGCCGCGGCGCCGGATCTGCACCTGCTGCACGGCTGGTTGCAGATCGGCGCGGTGGTCGATCTCGCGACCGCGCCGCCGCCGAGCTGGGCGCGCTACCACCCGCACTGCCACGGCCGCCGCGGGCGCGGCAATCGGCTCTATCTGGCCGCCGAGCGATTGCGCATCGACGGCCGCGACAGTGGCCTGCCCGGCGCGGGCGTTTTCAGCCACTTCGCCGCGCCGCTGAAACTGAGCGCCGGCGGCGCGCGGCGCAGCCTGTGGCGGCTGCCGGTGGCCTTCCACCCCGACCGGCGTGTCGCTGCCGATGGCGCCGATCGCGCGCCGCTGAGCTACCACGAGCGCGCCGGGCGCTGGCGTCGCGATGGCGAGCACTGCTGGCTGGAGGCGGCGCATCGCGGCCAGGAATTTGTCCTCGATCTGCGCGATTACGCCGATTTGCTGCCCTGGCTGAGCGAGCTGTTCGCCTGCGCCACGCCAGGTGTCGCATCTGCGCAGGATCGGCCCCGCGGCGACGGGCAGTCTAGTGGCGGCGACCACACGGAGCGATAACGGTGATTCCGATCGAAGACAGCACGCTGCCGCCCGTCGACCCCGCCAGTGGCGCGGCGGCGCGTGATCGGCCGCTGAACCAGCGTGTGATCCTGCTCGCCCACCGCCTCGCCGAGACCAGCGGGCGGGTCATCCAGCAGTATTTTCGCCAGCCGATTCCGGTGCAGCACAAGCTCGACGACTCGCCGGTGACCGAAGCGGATATCGGCGCCGAGGCGGTCATGCGGCCGCTGATCGAGGCCGAATTCCCCGAGCACGGCATCGTCGGCGAGGAGTTCGGCAGCGTGCGCGAGGACGCCGAATACGTCTGGGTGATCGACCCCATCGACGGCACCAAGGCGTTCATCTGCGGGCGGCCGACCTTCGGTACGCTGATCGCCGTGTTGCGCCGCGGCAAGCCCTGGTTCGGGATGATGAACCAGCCGATCACCCGCGAGCGCTGGGTCGGTGGCGCCGGCTATCGCACCACCCTCAACGGTGCGCCGGTGAGCGTGCGCGAGTGCGCGCGGCTGGCCGATGCACAGATGGATTCATCCGGGCTGGAGTTTTTCAACGCCGCCGACCGGCGCGATTTCAACCGCCTGTTCGAGATGGTCCGCGTGCCGCGTCTGGGCGGCGATTGCTACGCCTACGGCTGCATGGCCTGCGGCTTCGTCGATCTGATCTGCGAAACCTCCCACCACCTCTACGATTTCGCCGCGCTGGTGCCGATCGTCGAGGGCGCCGGCGGCATCATGAGCGATTGGGAGGGGCGGCCGCTGGAGGCCGGCTCCGGCGACCGGGTGCTCGCCGCCGGCGACCGCCGGGTGCACGAGGCGGCCCTGGCGGTGCTGGCGGATCGTGGTGAGTGGGGTGAGGCGGCACCTCATGCGGTGGCCGCGGCGCCGGTCCGCGGCACTTCGGATTGCTCCGGCGGTGGCTAGCGTCGCTCGCATCTGCGGAGCCTGCCCGGTGCCGGGTTGGGCGCGCGACCATCTGCCGGCCGTCGCGCCCCGGCCTCATTTTTCCAGCAGTCGCGGCATCAGCATCACCAGATTGCAGGGCAGGGTGCGGTTATCCAGCTGCGCCGCGATCAGCCGATCCCAGGCGGTGCGACAGGCGCCGCTGGAGCCGGGCAGCACGAACAGGTAGGTGCCGTTGGCCACCCCGGCCAGCGCCCGCGACTGGATGCTGGAGGTGGAGATTTCCTCGAAAGAGAGCACGCGAAACAGCTCGCCGAAGCCATCGAGTTGCTTGTCGAGCAGCGGCGCGACCGCCTCCGGCGTGCCGTCGCGGCCGGTGACGCCGGTGCCGCCGGTGCTGATCACGGCATCGATCTGTGGCTCGGCGATCCACCCCGAAAGGCGCGCGCGGATGCGGTAGATGTCGTCCGGCTCGATGGCTTTTGCAGCGCAGCGGTGACCGGCCTTTTCCAGCCGCTCGACCAGCGTCTTGCCGGTGGTGTCGTCGGCCTCGGTACGGCTGTCGGAGACCGTCAGCACGGCGATGTTGAGGGGCAGAAAGGGGCGCTCGGCGGTCATCGCGGATTCTCCACTGTGGGCCTGTTGCGGCGCAGTGTAGCAGGGCGTTGCGGCGCGCGGCGACGGCGCCCGGCTGCTACTATGGCGGGCTTTACCCGCCGGATGTCGCCGCCATGCCCGAACGCCTGCAAAAAGTCCTCGCCCGCGCCGGGTTCGGCTCGCGCCGCGAGCTGGAGCGGCAGATCGCCGCCGGTGCGGTGCGCGTCAACGACGCCGTCGCCAGCCTCGGCCAGCAGGTCGCCGCCGGCGACCGGGTGCGCTACGCCCAGCGCAACTACCGCGTCAGCGACGGCGACGGCCGCCGCCAGTCGGCGCCGCGGCGGCGCGTGCTGGCCTACTGCAAGCCGGAGGGCGAGGTCACCACGCGCAGCGATCCGGAGGGTCGGCCGACGGTCTACGCGCGCCTGCCGCGGCTGCACAGCGGGCGCTGGATGAGCGTCGGCCGGCTCGATCTGAACACCTCCGGGCTGCTGCTGTTCAGCAACGACGGCGAGCTGGTGCACCGCCTGACCCACCCCTCGCGGCAGATCGAGCGCGAATACGCGGTGCGCGTGTTCGGTGAAGTCGAGCCGCGGGTACTGCGGCAACTGGAGCAGGGCGTCGAGCTCGAAGACGGCATGGCCTGTTTCGATAGCATCCGCGATGCCGGCGGCGAAGGGCGCAATCACTGGTATCACGTGGTGCTGCGCGAAGGCCGCAATCGCGAGGTGCGGCGGCTGTGGGAATCACAGGGCTGTACCGTGAGCCGGCTGATGCGGGTGCGCTACGGGCCGGTAAAGATGCCGCGCTATCTGGAGCGCGGCCGCTGGATGGAACTGGAGGGGGCCGCGCTGGAGGCCTTGCTGGCGGCGGTCGAGCTGCTCGATCACGACGCCCGGGAGCTGCACCTGCAAGCCGAGCATCCGCGCCAGCGGCGCGCCCGCGAGCGCTGATCACAGCGCGGGTTGCGGCACGGGGCGCGGCACGGGTCGCGATGCCGCAAGGTGCGAAAATATGAGCAGTTTCAGCTCCATTGCGGTCACAATGTCGAGGCACAGCGAGGAGGGAATCGCCATGCGCATCGCATCTTTGATCTGCCTGCTCTGCGGCTTGGTCGGGGCGCTCGCCAGCGCTCCGGTGGCGGCGCGCAGCGAGGGCGAGCTGGCCGCCGGGATGGTCAACCCCGGCTTTCAGGACAAGCCGGACTGGTTTCGCGAGTCCTTTCTCGATATCCGCGAGGACATCGCCGAGGCCAGCGAAGAGGGCCGCCGCCTGATGCTGTACTTTTATCAGGACGGCTGCCCCTACTGCGCGCTGCTGCTGCAGGACAACTTCGGCCAGGCACAGATCGCACGCCAGACGCAGCAGCACTTCAACACCATCGCCATCAACATGTGGGGCGACCGCGAGGTCACCGATCTGGACGGCGAACTGACCACCGAAAAGGCATTCGCGCGCGATCTGCGGGTGCAGTTCACCCCCACCCTGCTGATGCTCGACGAGCGTGGCGAAGTGGTGCTGCGGATCAACGGCTACTACCCGCCGCACCGCTTCGTCGCCGCCCTCGACTGGGCCGGGCGCGGGCTCGAGGGCGAGCGCGATTTTCGCGATCACCTCGCGGCGAATGCCCCGCCGGCGGCCAGCGGCGAGCTGCATGGCGGCGAGGGCTACCTCGACCTCGGCAGCGCGGCCGCGCTGGCCGCGCGCAATCCGCAAAAGCCGCTGTTGGTGTTTTTCGAGCAGCGCCAGTGCAGCGCCTGTGACGAGCTGCACGACGACATCCTGCAGCGCCCGGAGAGTCTTGAACTGCTCGCCGGATTCGATCGCGCGGTGGTCGATATCTGGGGGCGCGAAGCGGTCAACACCGCCGATGGCCGGCGCCTGCCGGCGCGCCAGTGGGCGCGCGAACTGGGCGTCGCCTACGCACCCAGTCTGCTGTTCTTCGACGCCCGCGGGGAGGAGATCTTCCGCACCGAGGCCTACCTGAAAGCCTTTCACCTGCAGACCGCGATGGACTACGTGGCCTCCGGCGCGTGGCGCGAGGAGCCCGAGTTTCAGCGCTATGTCGATCGGCGCGCCGACGCCCTGCGCGCGCAGGGTATCGAAGTCGAGTTGATGCGCTAGGCAAGCGCTGCAAAACTGCTGCGCTTACCCGGCCAGCGTTGGAAACAGGCTCAAAATGCTCAATTACCCTGCGTAAACTGCGCTTTTTCGCCTGTTTCCGCCTTGGCCGGGCTGCGCTCGCTACGTTTTGCAGCGCTTCCCTGGCACATCGCAAGTCGCTTGCGCCACGCCTCGTCGGACACTGGTCGGCGCGGTCGCGCATGCTAGAATCGCGCGCCCGCAGACCTGCGAGCGCCGAGTCGAGGAACCCCGCCAATGGCCAAGGCCGAGCCCATCTATCGCGTCCGCTTCATGAGCCAGGACAAGCTCTACGAGGTCTACGCGCGCCAGGTCCACCAGGGTGCGCTGTACGGTTTCGTGGTGCTCGAAGACCTGCTCTTCGATGCGCGCACCACGGTGGTTGTCGATCCCGCTGAAGAGCGTTTGAAGAGCGAGTTCGATGGCGTCAGCCAGGTGATGGTGCCGATGCACGCGGTAATCCGCATCGACACGGTGGAGAAGCGCGGCAGCGCCAGGATCACCGAGCTCGGCGATAACGTGCGCAGCTTTCCATCGACCGTCTACACTCCGCGCGACGGTGGCGACAAAACCCCCTGACAGCGCTGTGCCGCCGTTGTCACTGATCTGCCGCGCCGCATTTGCGGCGCATTGCCTGGACCTGGCGGGGCGAACGGGTTCATTATTTTGATTCGCACCCTTGCCGCTGAACGAGTGCGGCAGCGGGCGGGCGACGGGTCTGGGCCAGTCACGCAATGACGGCGGTAGCAAACCGCTATCAGCGGCGTCGGCGTCAACGGTGTCGGCGTCGCGTGGATTACGCAGGTTTGGCTTAAAGCCGTGTCGCCATTGGTCGCTGTATGCGCGAGCGTACAGTCAGATTGCAAAGCGACGATGGGGCAGACCATGGATTCACTCATTCATCTCATTTACGCCAGTGCGGCCACCGTACCTTTTGATCGGGCTGAGCTCGACCAATTGCTCGCCACCGCGCGGCGCCACAATGCGGCCGTGGGCGTCAGCGGCATGTTGTTGTATCTCGACGGCAGCTTTTTCCAGGTGCTGGAGGGCGACGAAGCGGCGGTCGAGCGGCTCTACGATCACATCGCCAAAGACCGGCGCCACGCGCAGATCACCAAGATCATCCGCGAGCCGATCGCCGAGCGCACCTTTGCCGAGTGGACCATGGGCTTCGGCGATGTGGACGCCAGAGATCTGCGCACCATCGACGGTCTCAACGACTTCTTTCGCGGCGGTTCCTGCCTGCACCAGCTCGACAACGGCCGCGCGCGCAAGCTGCTCGACGCCTTCGCCAAGGGGCGCTGGCGCGTGCGCCTGAGCGACGACAGCGCGGCGCAGCGGGGCCAGACCGGGAAGCTGGCCAGTTGAGCATCAGCCAGTGATGACCGCCGTTGCGTCGCTGCCGACGCCGCCTTTCTCCTACGCCTTCCAGCCGATTGTCGACATCGCCCGTGGCGAGATCTACTCCTACGAGGCGCTGATCCGCGGTGCCGCCGGAGAGCCGGCCGGCAGCGTTTTTGCAGCGCTTGGCGATAACGATCTGCACGCCTTCGATGAGCACAGCCGCATTGCTGCGGTGCGGTTGGCCGCAAGGCTTGGCATTGGCTGCCATCTCAATCTCAACCTGCAGCCACGCAGCCTGCGCAGCTCGGCCACTGCGATCAGTTCGACGCTGGAGGCGGCATGCGACTGCGGGCTGACCCCGCGGCAGTTGATCATCGAAGTGGTCGAGGGCGAAGTGATCGACGATCAGCGCGAGTTCGCCGAGTACATCAGCGCCTATCGGCGGCTGGGTCTGCGGATAGCCATCGACGATTTCGGCGCCGGCTACTCGGGGCTCAATCTGCTCGCCGACTTCCAGCCCGACATCATCAAGCTGGACATGCAGCTGGTGCGCGACATCGCCGGCGACGGGCCGCGTCAGGCGATCGTCCGCGCGGTGGCGCAGGCCTGCGGCGATCTCGGTATCGAAGTGGTCGCCGAGGGCGTGGAGAGCGCCGGCGAATACCATTGGTTTCGCGACGAGGGCATCGAGCTGTTTCAGGGCCACCTGTTCGGGGCGCCCGGCTTCGAGCGCCTGCCACAGGCGCACTTTCCCGACTGAGCAAGACCGGCGCGCGCCAGCTTCTGCGCCGTTGGCGGCAACTTGGGCCGGCTGCCGACATCTGCAATAATCCCCCGCTTCGTCCCGCCGCCGCTGAAGGAATACCCAGTTGTACGACACGCTCTCCGCGCGCCTGGCGCGCTTGCAGGGGGCCGGAGGCGCCGCGGCGCTGGCCAGCCGGCTGGTCGGTCTGGAGCGCGAGGCGCTGCGCGTGGCGCCGGACGGGCTGATCGCACAGACGCCGCACCCGGTGGCGCTGGGCGCGGCGCTGACCCACCCGCACATCACCACCGACTACGCCGAATCGCTGCTGGAGATCGTCACCCCGGCGTTCCACGACAGCCGCAGTGCGCTGGCCTTTCTCGACGACACCCAGCGCTTCATCTGCGCCGAACTGGGCGAAGAGCTGCTCTGGGCCACCAGCATGCCCTGCCAGGTGGCCGGCGAGGCCAACATCCCGGTGGCCCGCTACGGCAGCTCCAACGCGGCGCGCATGAAACACGTCTATCGCCTCGGCCTCGGCCACCGCTACGGGCGGATGATGCAGATCATCGCCGGGGTGCACTTCAACTTCAGCTTCGGCGATGACTTCTGGCAGCTGCTCGCCGAACTCGACGGCACGGCCCTGCCGCGGCGGGATTTCATCTCCGCGCAGTACTTCGCGCTGATCCGCAACCTGCAACGGGTCGGCTGGCTGGTGCCCTATCTGTTCGGCAGCTCGCCGGTGGTGTGCAAATCCTTTTTCGAGGCGCAGCCCGACGCATTGCTGGAATTCAACCCCAGCAGCTACTACGAACCCTGGGCCACCTCGCTGCGCATGTCGGACATCGGCTATCAGAACAGCCGCGTCTGCCAGGCCGGCACCAAGGCGGTGTACAACAGCCTCGACGAATACGTGGAAACCCTGCAGTACGCCATCAGCACGCCCTGTCCGGCCTACGAGAAGATCACCGCCAGCGGTGAATGGCACCAGCTCAGCCCGAATATCCTGCAGATCGAAAACGAGTACTACGCCACCACGCGGCCGAAGCAGATTCCCGCCGGCTTCGAAATGCCCAGCCTCGCCCTGCAGCGGCGCGGCGTGGCCTACGTGGAGCTGCGCTCGCTGGACGTCGACGCCTTCGATCCGCGCGGCGTCAGCGCCGAGACCCTGTGCTTTCTGGAAACCCTGATGCTGTTCTGCCTGCTCGCCGACAGCCCGCTGATCGATCACGACGACCGCGAATCCATCGACTACAACCTCGGCGTGGTCGCCCACCGCGGCCGCGAAGAGGGCCTGCGACTGGCCCGCGGCGGCGGCGAGGTGGTGATGGCGGACTGGGCCGGGGCGATCATCGACGGCATGCTCGGCTGCGCCGAACTGCTCGATCAATCCGGCGGCGGCGGCCGCTACCGCGACGCGCTGGAGCTGCAGCGCGAAAAGTTCGACAACCCCTGGCTGACCCCTTCGGCGATGCAGCTCGGCGCGCTGCGCAGCAGTGGCGAGAGCTTCAGCGATTACGCCATGCGCCTCGCCGGCGAGCATCGCAAACACTACGCCGCGCGCCCGCTGGATGCCGCGCGCAGCGCCGAATTCCGCGCCATGGCGGAGACTTCGCACGCCGCCCAGCGCGAGATCGAAGCCGCCGACAGCGGCAGCTTCGAGGACTTTCTCGCCGGCTACTTCGCCCAGCTGGAGCGGTCGTGAGCGAGCCGCGCCCGCAGACTACCGCGCTGCTGCTGGCCGGCGGTCGCGCCAGCCGCATGGGCGGTGTCGACAAGGGGCTGGTGCGCCTGGCCGGGCGACCGCTGGCGGCGCATGTGCTCGATGTGTTGCGCCCGCAGGCCGACGCGCTGCTGGTCAACGCCAACCGCAATGCCACGCGCTACGCTGAGCTGCTGATCGCCGCCGGCGTGCCGGCAGAGCGCGCCGCGGCGGCGGTAATCGGTGATCAGCTGGCCGATTTTCAGGGGCCGCTGGCGGGCATGGCCGCCGGCCTCGCCCACTGCCGCCCGGGGCTGCTGTTCACCTGTCCCTGCGACTCGCCGTTCGTGCCGGCGGACATGCTGGCGCGCATGCGCGCGGCGCTGCTGGCCGCGGATGCGCAGATCGCCGTGGCTCGCGACGCCGACTATCTGCAGCCGGTGTTCAGCCTGCTGCGCAGCGAGCTGGGCGACGATCTGCAGACCTTTCTCGGCGGCGGCGAGCGCAAGATCGTGCGCTGGTTTTTCCGCCACCGGGTGGTCGAAGTGGACTTCTCCGATTGCCCCGAGGCCTTTATCAACATCAACACCGAGGCCGAGCGCGCCGCCGCCGAGGCGCGCCTGGCCACCCTTGCCAGCGGAGATGCGCCGTGATTGATCGCCAGCCCTCCTGCCAGGACGACAACGAGACCGGCCTGCTGCCGGTGGACGAGGCCTACGCGCGCATCGAGCGCGACTTCCAGCCGCTGCCGGGCAGCGAGACGCTGGCCCTGCGCGCCGCGCTCGACCGCGTGCTGGCCGAGGATGTGGTCTCGCCCATCGACGTCCCCGGCTATCGCAATTCGGCGATGGACGGCTACGCGGTGCGCGGCGCGGACATCCCCGCCGCGGGCGAGCGCGAGCTGCAGTGTCTGGGCACCAGCTGGGCCGGCGCGCCGCTGGCGGTGACGCTGCAGCCGGGGCAGTGCGTGCGCATCATGACCGGCGCCGAGATGCCCGCCGGCAGCGACACGGTGGTGATTCAGGAGCACGCCGAGCGGCGCGGCGAGCGGGTGCTGATCGGCAACGACACGCCGCTCGGGCGCAACGTGCGCCAGGCTGGCGAGGATGTCCGCGCCGGTGAAATGGTGGTGCCCGCCGGCAGCCTGCTGCGCCCGGCCGAGATCGGCCTGATCGCCTCGCTGGGGGTCGCCGAGGTGGCGGTGCGGCGGCGCCTGCGGGTGGCCTTTTTCGCCACCGGCGACGAGCTGCGCACGCTGGAGCAGCACGCCGGCAAGCCGCTCGGCCCCGGTGAGCTGTTCGATTCCAACCGCCACAGCCTGTACGGCATGCTGACCCGGCTCGGCGTCGAAGCCATCGATCTGGGCGTGGTCGCCGACACCGCCGAGGCCACCCGCGCCGCGCTGCGCGAGGCCGCGGCGCGCGCCGACGTGGTGCTCAGCTCCGGCGGCGTCTCCGCCGGGGAAAAGGACTTCGTCAGTGATGCCTTGCAAGCGGAGGGCGAGCTGACTTTCTGGAAGCTGGCGATGCGCCCCGGTCGGCCGCTGGCCTGCGGGCGCCTCGGCGCGGCGCGCTTCTTCGGCCTGCCGGGCAACCCGGTGGCGGTGATGGTGACCTTCTACGAATTCGTCCAGCCGGCGCTGAAACGGCTGATGGGCCTGCGCGAGCTGCACCCGCCGCGGCTGCGCGTGCGCTGCGTGGACAGCTTGAAAAAATCCCGCGGGCGCATCGAGTTCCAGCGCGGCGTGCTGTTTCGCGACGAGTCCGGCGAAGTGGTGGTGCGCAGCACCGGCCGCCAGGGTGCCGGACGGCTGTCGTCGATGGTCGCCGCCAACTGTCTGATCGTGGTCGCCGCGGAGATCGATGCGGTGGCCGCCGGCGACTGGGTCGAGGTGCAGCCCTTCGAAGGGCTGGTGTAAGCGCCGTGGACTGCCGCCCCGGCTGCGGCGCCTGCTGCATCGCGCCGTCGATCAGCAGCGCGATTCCCGGTCACCCGGCCGGCAAGCCCGCCGGCGTCGCCTGCGCGCAGCTCGATGCCGACTACCGCTGCCGGCTGTGGGGTGAGCCGACCCGCCCGGCGGTGTGCGCCGACTTCCGCGCCGGCGCCGAGCACTGCGGCGCCGACCGCGATGCGGCACTGTCGATCCTCGCTCGCTGGGAACGGCTGACCGCCCGTCAATAGATTGTTACCGCTCTGTTATGACCCGCCCCCAGCTTGTGAACGCCTGCTCAATTTCGTATCCCGCATTCGATTAGCTTGTCCGCTGCGACACGTAACTAAGAATCTGGCCAGCAAGCGCCGGAAAAATTTTTTGATAACAGAATCAGGCAGGGACGAGCGATGACGCTGCGACGGTGCGCATCCTTGTCCGCGGTTCTGCTGGTGCTGGTACTCAGCGCCTGCAGTGGTTCCGCGGGCGATGCAAATACAGTTACAGATGATGACCCCCAGGCGCTGGTGCTGAGCCTATCCAGCAGCGCACCAGCCATCGCCGAGGGTGACAGCGGCGACAGCCCGCTGCTGATTACCCTGAGCCTCAGTGCTCCGGCGGATCGCGATTACAGCATCGACTACAGTGTCGCCAGTGACAGCGACGGCGCCAATCCGGCCACTGCGGGCAGCGATTTCGTCGCCGCCAGCGGTACGCTGAGTGTATTGGCCGGTGAGAGCGGCGCCTCGTTCAGCGTCAGCGTGCTCGGCGACGAGCAGATCGAAGCCGATGAAACCTTCGTGGTGCGTGCCAGCAATGCCGATCTCGGCAGCGGCGAGGTGGTGGTCACCATCCTCGACGACGACCGCCCCAGCCTGCGCATCGAGGATGCCAACGGCGCGGAGGGCGATGGCGCACTCGAATTCACCGTCAGCCTGTTCCCGGCGGTGCCCGGCGAAGCGGTCAGCGTCGAATACGCCAGCGCCGACGGCAGCGCGATTGCCCGCAGCGACTACAGTGCCACCAGCGGCACGCTGACCTTTGCCGCCGGCGAGACCAGCGGGACGATCCCCGTGCCGCTGCTCAATGACGCCGTCGCCGAGCCGGTCGAAGGCTTTACGCTGACGCTCTCCAACCCCTCCGCCAACGCGCGCATCAGTCGCGCCAGCGCCGCCGGCAGCATCGCCGACGACGATCTGGTCGGTGTCTCGGTGGCCGACGTCGGGCCTCTTTCCGAAGGCGACGACGGCGACCGGCCGTTCACCTTCGTGGTCAGCCTCAGCCAGGCACTCGCCGAACCGGTGAGCATCGATTACAGCACCGCCGACATCAGTGCCAGCGCCGGCAGCGACTATATCGCCACCAGCGGCACGCTGGAGATCGCCGCCGGGCAGAGCCGCGGCGAGATCACCGTGCAGGTGCGTGGCGACACCGAAGTCGAGTCCGACGAGCAGTTTGGCCTGACGCTGGAAAGCGTCTCCGCCAACGCGATGCTGGTCGACGCCGGCGCCGTGGCGACGATCGTCAATGACGACAGCGATCAGCCCGGCGCGCCCGTGCTGGCGGCGATCGGCGCGCAGACGCTGGTGGCCGGCCAGAGCAGCAGCCTGGCCCTGTCGGCCACCGATCCGAACGGCGATTCGCTGAGCTTCAGCGCCAGCCTGCCGGCCTTCGCCACCCTGATCGATAACGGCGACGGTAGCGCCAGCCTCGAATTCACCCCGCAGCTGGCCGATCTGGGCAGCCACAGCGCCACGTTGAGCGTCTCCGATGGCGTGCTCGAAGACAGCGAAACCTTTGCCATCCTGGTCACCGCCGCGGATGTGGTGATCAGCGAGATCATGGCTTCGAATGCCAGCACCCTGGCCGACGGTGACGGCGACTTTGCCGACTGGATCGAGCTGCACAATCGCGGTGACGCCAGCGTCAATCTGGCCGGTTGGTGCCTCTCCGACGACCCGACAGTCGCCGACAAGTGGTGCTTCCCCAGCGTCGAGCTGGCGCCCGGCGCGTACCGGCTGGTGTTCGCCAGCGGCAAGACCGGCTCCGCGGTGGCGGGCGAACTGCACGCCGGCTTCGGCCTCAAGCGCGACGGCGAATACCTCGCCCTGCGCGATGCCAGCGGCGTTGTGGTCAGTGAGTACGCGCCGAACTTCCCGCCACAGACCGCCGACATCTCGTGGGGGCGCGGCGTGCTCGGCGGCGACCACTATTTCACCGTGCCGACGCCCGGTGCGGCCAATGGCGAGGGCTTCGCCGACGTGCTGCTGGTCGATCGGTCGAGCCTGGTGATGACCGCATTGAGCGGCGAGCAGGCCAGCCCGGTGCAGGTCGCGCTGAGCGCGCTGTCCGGCGCCGCGCTGAATTACAGCATCGCGGTAGACGACGGCGGCGCCGGCTGGCTCGATGCGCAGGTGTTGGTCGACGACGACGGCCTGACGCCGGACACGCTGCTGATCTCCGCCAGCGCGGCGTCGCTGGCCGGTGGCAGCTACAGCGGCACGGTGACGATCAGCTCGGCGGGCAGTGCCACAGCGGTGCTCGCAGTCCAATTCGGCGTCGCCGGTGACAGTGGCGCTGGCGCCGATGTGGCGATCAGCGAATTGATGGCCGCCAACATCACCACCCTGGCCGATGCCGACGGCGATTTCAGCGACTGGATCGAGCTGCACAACCGCGGCACCACCGCGGTCAACCTGACCGGCTGGTGTCTGTCCGACGATCCGGCGTTGCCCAGTCGCTGGTGTTTCAGCGGCGGCGAGCTGCCCGCAGACGGCTATTTGCTGGTGTTCGCCAGCGGCAAGACCGGCCCGCTGCCGGGCGATGAATGGCACGCCGGCTTCAACCTCAATCGCGGCGGTGAGTATCTGGGCCTGTTCAAGCCCGATGGCAGCGTCGCCAGCGAGTACGCGGCGCAGTACCCGCGGCAGGTGGCGGATGTCTCCTACGGCCTCGACGCCGGTGATCGCGCGGTCTACTTCGCCGCCGCCACCCCCGGCGCGGCCAACGGTGCCGGCGTCGACGATGTGCTGACCTTTGCCGACAACCCGCTGGTGGTCGCTGCCACCGCCGGCGATCCGCAGAGCCAGTTCGAGCTGGAACTCAGCAGCCTCAACGGCGCCACGGCGGCCTACAGCCTGAGCGTCGATGACGGCGGCGCGGGCTGGCTGGCTGCGCTGCCG
Source organism: uncultured Chromatiales bacterium (assembly GCA_965602395.1). Lineage (GTDB taxonomy): Bacteria > Pseudomonadota > Gammaproteobacteria > CBFCYW01 > CBFCYW01 > CBFCYW01. The sequence goes on along the minus strand of CBFCYW010000012.1, from coordinate 13,366 downwards.
GCCAGCGCTGGCGATGGCAGCACGCCGGACCCGGTCGCCCTGAGCATCGATCCCGGCGCGCTGGCTGCCGGCAGCTACAGCGGCACGGTTACCGCCAGCGCACCCGGGCTGGGCAGCGCGGTGTTGCAGGTGCGCCTCGAAGTGAGCGCGACGCAGAGCACCTTCGGCGACGTGGTCATCAGCGAGTTTATGGCTTCCAACGTCAGCGTGCTGGCTGACGCCGAGGGCAATTTCGAGGACTGGATCGAGCTTCACAACCGCGACGTGGTGAGCGTCGACATGGGTGGCTGGTGCCTGACCGACGATCCGGCACAGCCGCAGCTCTGGTGCTTCGAGGATGGGCCATCGCTGGCTGCCGGCGAGCACCGCCTGGTATTCGCCAGCGGCGCCGGACAGGTGCCCGCGGCACGCGCCGTGGTGCGCGCGCTGGGTGACGAATACCACGCCGGCCTGCGTCTCGCTCGCGGTGGCGAATACCTGGCGTTGATGCGTCCCGACGGCAGTGTCGCCAGCCAGTTCGTGCCCGCCTACCCGGAGCAGTTCGATGACATCGCCTACGGTCGCGATGGCGCCGGCAACTGGGGCTACTTCTCCAGCGCGACGCCGGGCGCGGCCAATCCGGCGACCGTCAACCGGGCGCCGCAGCTGGCGCCGCTGGCGGCGCAGACGCTGATCGCCGGCGACAGCCTGCAGCTGGCGCTCAGCGCCAGCGACGCGGATGGCGATGCATTGAGCTTCTCGCTGGGAGCCGCACCGGCTTTTGTCGTCCTCGACGATCACGGCGACGGCACGGCGACGCTGCAACTGACGCCGCTGGCCGCGGATCTGGGCGAGCACAGCGTCGAGGTCTCGGTCAGCGACGGCCTGCTCGATGACCGCCTGACGCTGGCGCTGAGCGTGGTCGAGCCGCTCAATGAGGCGCCGCAGGTGGTGGTCGTGGCCAGCGTTGCGGTGACCGCCGGGAGCACGCTCGAAGTCGGCGTCGGCGCCAGCGATGCCGACGGCGATGCACTGACCTTGTCCGCCAGCGGCCTGCCGGGCTGGGCCAGCTTTAGCGACCACGGCAACGGTACCGGCACCCTGCGGCTGGCGCCCGGCGACGCCGATGCGGGCAGCGGGGTGGCGGTTGCGCTGAGCGCCGATGACGGCAGCGAGCGCGCCAGTGCGCAGCTGCAGATCAGCGTCAGCGACAGTGCGACGCCCGACTACCAACTGGTCTACAGCCGCAGCAGCGACCGCAGCGGTAGCCTGTTGCTGGACGGCGCGCGCGTCAGTGGCGATCTGTTCGCGCGCATCGAGCCAGACTACGGCATTCAGCGGGTCGCCTTTGCGCTGGACGATGCGTCGGACAGCTTCACCACCGAGTCCAATGCGCCCTACGAACTCGCCGGCGGCGGCTCCCGCGCCAACCCCTGGGATACCACCGAGCTGGCCGATGGCAGGCATCGCATCCGCAGCCTGATCACCCTGCGCGATGGCAGCGAGCTGGTCGCGGACGCCGAATTTCAAGTGCTCAACGACGGTATTACGCTGGCTCCGATCGCCGCGCAGACCGTGCACCCCCGGCGGCGCTTGGTGCTGGAGTTGTCGGCCAGCAACATCGATGCGTCGGCGCTGAGCTTCTCGCTGCAGGGACCGGATTTCGCCAGTCTGGAGGATCGCGGCGACGGCAGCGCAGCGCTGACCCTGGCGCCGCAGGAGAGCGATCTCGGCGAGCACGAGCTGGTGCTGCACGTCGCCGATGCGGTCTCCAGCATCAGCCGGCAGATCGAGGTCAGCGTGGTCGAAGGCGGCCCGGGACTGCTGATCAACGAATTGCTGGCCAGCAATCTCGCCGGGCTGGCCGACGCCGAGGGCGAGCGCGGTGACTGGATCGAACTGTACAACGCCAGCGGCGAAACCGAGGATCTGCACGGCTGGTGCCTGAGCGATGATCCGCAGCAGCCGCAGCGCTGGTGTTTCGATCGTGCGCAGATGTCCACGCTGCTGCCCGCCGGCGAGTATCTGCTGGTGTTCGCCAGCGGCAAGTCACCGGCGCCAGCGGGCGAGTGGCACGCCTCGTTCGCATTGAGCGAAGGCGGCGAGTATCTGGGCCTGTTCGCGCCCGGTGAGAGCAGCGCCGCGCATGAATTCGCGGCGGAGTATCCGGCCCTCAGCGAGGATGTCTCCTACGGCATCGATGGCGCTGGCGACGCGGTTTACTTTGCCGTCCCGACCCCGGGCAGCGCCAACGGCGCGGGCAGCGACAGGCTGCCGCAGCCGGTCGAATTCAATGCCCAGCGAGGGTTTTACGACAGCGCCTTGCAGCTGGCCTTGAATGGCGACGGCACCCTGGAGAGCATCCGCTACACCACCGACGGCAGCGAGCCGAGCATTGACAGCGGCATTGTCTACAGCGGGCCGATCACCATCGACACCACCACCGTGGTGCGCGCCGCCGGCTTTATCGGCACCAGCCGCAAGGGGGGCATCGCCACGCACAGCTATGTGTTCCTCGACGACGTGATCGACCAGCCGGCGGATATCCCGGGCTATGAGCGGCACGTCGATGAGAGAGGCCGCAGCATCGACTACGAGATGGACCCGGAGATCGTCTCCGACTACGCCGGCGAGATCATCGACTCGCTGCGCGACATCCCGAGCATGTCGGTGGCCGTCGATCCGGCGCTGATCTACGGCGATACCGGCTTCTACGACACCAAGGATCAGAAGATCGGTGTCTCGGTGGAAGTCATCTATCCGGACGACGGCGACGCCAGCCACCAGGTCGATGCCGGCATCGAGGCGCACTCGCACGATCGTGCCAAGCGCTCGCTGCGGCTGAGTTTCAGCAGGGATTTCGGCGCGCCGAAGTTCGAGACCGACCTGCTCGACCGCGCCCCGCTGCACGGTGACAGCGCCGTCGGCGTGTACGACAAGCTGGTGCTGCGCGGCGGCAATAATCGCTGCTTCTGCCGCGCCCACAATCCGGGCAGCACCAGCTACACGGTGGACCAGTTCTACCGCGACACCCAGCTGGCAGCCTCCGGTCACGGCATGCGCGGCAGCTATGTGCACCTGTACATCAACGGCATCTACTGGGGGCTGTACAACGTCACCGAGCGCGCCGACAAGCACTTCCAGGCGGATTACTTCGGCGGTTCGCGCGGCGACTGGTTCGCGCTCAACCACGGCGTGGTGCACGATAACGCCCTGCAACTGTCCGGTGATGCCACGCGCTTCTACAACCTCTCCGGCTGGCTGGAGAGCGAAGCCGATGCCTCGGTCGAGCCACTGCGAGATTCACCGATCATCGAGCTGGATATGAGCGTTGACGCAAACTACGCGCTGTTCCGCGAGTACGTCGATGTCGACAACCTCATCGACTACCTGCTGATCAACTGGTGGTCGGCCACCAACGACTGGCCGGACAACAACTGGTACGGTGGTTCGCGCAACGCCAGTGCCGCCGAGGGCACCACCGGGCTGCGGCTGTTCGCCTGGGACGGTGAAGCCTCCTGGGCCGAGCCGCAGGACTTCGACAACCCCTCCGGGCAGGCGAAGATCCACCCCGCCTTCCTCAGCGGCGAGAACGTCAACAGCGTCGGCGACAGGTTCTTCATCGCCCAGCTGTGGCACGCGGCGCGCCAGAATGCGGACTTCATGGCCCGCTTCGCCGCGCGCGTCGACGAGCTGACCGGCAGCGGTGGCGCGCTCAACGATGCCGTTGCCATCGAACGCTGGGACGCGCTCAACGACCACGTGCGCAGCGCGGTGGTGGCCGAGTCGGCACGCTGGGGAGATCAGGCCGGCGCCACGCGTACCCGCGATGAGGACTGGCAGGATTTCGTCAATGACATGCGCGATATCCTCGACGGCAATGCAGCACAGCTGCGCTCGCAGCTGCGCGCCGAGGGCTTCATCGACTAAAAGGGCGGCGCGCGTCGTGGACGGTATTGGCGAATTGGCGTAACTGTTGTCCAATCCAGCGGTTGCGCGAGGATGAAGCGAAGGCAAGTCGGATGCATGTACTGCAACAACATATGATCACTGAAGATTGCGATATAACGGCCAGCTCCGCAGCAGCGGAGAGCAGCGGCATGGATGAAGTTGGCCGGCGAGTTGATCGTCAGCTCGCGGCCTTTGCCTGCCACGGCCTCAAGGATCTGAAAAACGCCAGCCTGATGCGCCGCGTGGACACCAAATACCTGGTGCGTGCGGACTACATCGCCGAGCTGCTCGGCGCGCTGCGCGAGTACTACAGCGCGCTGCAGATCGGCGATGCGCGGCTGTTCCGCTACACCACGACCTACTACGACACGCCGGATATGCATCTCTACCACCATCACCACGGTGGTCGATTGAACCGGTACAAGGTGCGCACCCGCCTGTACCACGACACCGACAGCGCCTTTCTGGAGGTCAAGCACAAGGACAGCCGTGGCGTCACAGAAAAGCGGCGCGTGGCCATCGATCCGCACGGCGAAGACTGGATCGTGGCCAACCTGGACTTTCTCCGCGATTGCGGCGTGCCGGTATACAGTCATCTGCTGCCGGCCCAGGTTGGCAGCTACCGGCGCCTGGCGCTGGCCGATGAGCGCTCCGGCGAGCGCGTCACGGTCGATCTGGGTCTGTCCTACGACCGCCCGACGGCCAATGATTCGCCGCTGCAGCTGCGCCGTCTGGCGATCATCGAGGTCAAGCAGGGGCGGCTGGATCGCAACTCGCCGACCATCCGCCATCTGCAGCGCCACGGTTATCGGCCGACCGGCTTCAGCAAGTACTGCATCGGCCAGTGCCTGATCCAGCCGACGCTGAAGATGAACCGTTTTAAACCGACCCTGCGCAACGTCGCGCGACTGCAGGGCACCGACATCGAGGCCATCGAGCATGCATGAACTGCTCAGCCAGAGCGGCGACTTCTTCTCCCGGCTGATCCTGATGATGCTGGCGATCAGCGCATTGCTGCGCTTTTGTTATTTTCGCAATTCGCACAGCCGCCAGTACGGTTTCGCGCTGGTGTCGTTTGGCTTCGGCGTGTTTTTCGTCACCTATTTTCTGCACGAAGTCGAGTTCTCGATGGGCTTCGCCTTCGGCCTGTTCGCGATCTTCTCGATGCTGCGTTACCGCACCGAGTCGATCGACACCCGCGAGATGACCTACCTGTTTCTGGTCATCGTGCTCAGTCTGTTTGGCGCCGCCGGGCCGCAATCGCTGGCGCTGGTCGCCGCGTTGTGCGCGCTGCTGGTGGCGATCGTCTGGGTCAGCGAGAGCGTGCTCTGCTCGGAGGGTTTCGACGAGAAGCAGGTGCTCTACGAGAAGATCGAGAACATCACCCCGGAGAATCGCGACGCACTGGTCGCCGATCTCGAAGAGCGCCTCGGCCTGGAGGTCAGCGAGGTGCACGTGGCCAATGTCGATTTCGTCCGCGACAGCGCGGTGCTGCGCGTCTTCGTGCGCCGCGGGCCACAATCGCCGCAGCTCTCGGTCAGCGGTCGCCGCCGGCGGCGCGCGCGCAGCGGCGAACCCGGTGGCCAGCCGCTGGTGAGCAAGTGAGCCGGCGCAATGCCCGCGCCGGCCTGGCGGCGGTCGGCATGCGCCGCGTGGGCGCGGTGGGCGCGGCCATTCTGCTCGGCTGTGCCGGGGGGCTGCGCGCAGCCTCCGCAGCGCAGTGGGATCTGGACACCTCCGGCGCTCTGCTGTTGAACTTCGACCGCCCCTCCGGCGCCTACGTGGAGGATGAATTCAAGCGCTGGGAGAGCAGCGTGCGCAGCGCCGAGCTGGAGTTCGAGCTGGACTACGGCGAGCGCTGGTCGGCGACTCTGGAGCTGGGCATGGGCCGCGGCGATGCCGAACCACAGGTCGACGACGCCTATCTGGAATTCGAGGTCAACGACTGGCTGGCGCTGCGCGGCGGGCGCTTCAAGCCCGACTACGGGCTGGAGAACAGCTCCAGCGGCAAGCGCGTCTGGTTCAACGAGCGCGCCATGGCCGCCGACAGCCTGGCTGCCGAGCGTGGCGACGGCATCGGCGCCGAGATCGATATCGATCACGTCTTCGTCGCGGTGGCCTTCACCCGGCGCGACAACGACGAGGACGATGCCCAGCTGGGCGGTTTCCACGCCCGCGGCGTGTACACCGGCGACCCGGGCAAGGATCGCCACTGGCACATCGGCACCTCGCTGGGGCAGATCGCCTACGACGGCGCGCAGCACCGCGTGCGCAGCGATGCAGAACTGAACATCTCCGGCAGCATTCTCCGGTCACCGAACAATGTCGACGCGGTGGATGTGCTGCTGCAAGCCTTCGATGCGGCCTGGGTGCGCGGCCCGCTGGCAGTGCAGGGCGAATTTCTCACCCAGGCAGTGGATCCGGTGGAAGGCGACGATTTCAAACTCGACGGCTATGCCCTGTCCGCCTCGTGGTTTCTCGACGACAGCCACCATCGCTACAAGGACGGCTCGCTGAGAGATCCCGACCTGCAGGGCGACCGGGCCATCGAGCTGGTCGCGCGCCACGGCTGTCTCGACCTGCGCGCGCGCGGCAAGGGCGACGCCGGCTGCACCGCCAGCCTCGGCATCAACTACTACTGGAAAAAGCGCATGCGCCTCGGCGCGGATTACATCCGCCTCGATCGCGACGATGGCGAGCCGAGCGGCAAGGCCTGGTCGCTGCGTGCCCAGTGGCGCTTCTGATTCTGATCTGTCACCCGCTGATCGTCTCCCGTTGATTGGCGCCGCTGCCGATGGCGGCGGCGCCCGTCTCCGCGCATCCCGCGCGCGCTGCGCGAATCGCCGCAAAATCGCCCGACTGCCGCCCGCAAGTCGCCGCCGGCAACGTCGCTGCGCGCTTGAAAAAACGCCCCCCGACCCTATCTACATGCCATTGCTACAGTTTCACCGGGGGAACCCAAGATGCGTCTGGACAAGCTCACCAGCAAATTTCAGCTGGCCCTGCAGGATGCCCAATCGGCGGCCGTCGGTCGCGATCACCAGTTCATTGAAGCCATCCACCTGCTGACCGCTTTTCTCGACCAGCAGGATGGCTCGGTGCGCCACCTGCTGGTGCAGGCCGGCGCCGATGTGCGCGGTCTGCGCGCCGCGCTCGGCGCCGAGCTGGACAAGCTGCCCAGCGTCTCCGGCGCCGGCGGCGATCTGCACATCTCCAACGAGCTGGGTCGCCTGCTCAATCTCACCGACAAGCTGGCGCAAAAGCGCAAGGATCAGTACATCGCCAGCGAGCTGTTCGTGCTCGCTGCCCTCGAAGACGGCAAGAGCCGGGCCGGCGAGCTGCTGAAAAAGTTCGGTGCGACCAGCGAGCAGCTGGAGAAGACCATCGACGCGGTGCGCGGCGGCGCAGCCATCGACGACCCCAACGCCGAGGACCAGCGCCAGGCGCTGGAGAAATACACCATCGATCTCACCGAGCGCGCCGAGCAGGGCAAGCTCGACCCGGTGATCGGCCGCGACGACGAGATCCGCCGCACCGTGCAGGTGCTGCAACGGCGCACCAAGAACAACCCGGTGCTGATCGGCGAGCCGGGCGTCGGCAAGACCGCGATCGTGGAAGGGCTGGCCCAGCGCATCGTCAACGGCGAGGTGCCGGAGGGGCTCAAGGGCAAGCGCCTGCTCAGCCTCGACATGGGCGCGCTGATCGCCGGCGCCAAGTTCCGCGGCGAATTCGAGGAGCGCCTGAAAGCGGTGCTCAACGATCTGGCCAAGCAGGAGGGGCAGATCATCCTGTTCGTCGACGAGCTGCACACCATGGTCGGCGCCGGCAAGGCCGAGGGCGCGATGGACGCCGGCAACATGCTCAAGCCGGCGCTGGCGCGCGGCGAGCTGCACTGCGTCGGCGCCACCACGCTGGACGAGTACCGCCAGTACGTGGAGAAGGATGCCGCCCTCGAACGGCGCTTTCAGAAAGTGCTGGTCGACGAGCCCTCCGCGGAGGACACCATCGCCATCCTGCGCGGCCTGAAAGAGCGCTACGAGGTGCACCACAAGGTCGATATCACCGACCCGGCGATCATCGCTGCGGCGACCCTGTCGCAGCGCTACATCACCGACCGCCAGCTGCCCGACAAGGCCATCGATCTGATCGACGAGGCGGCCAGCCGCATCCGCATGGAGATCGACTCCAAGCCGGAGGCGATGGACAGGCTCGAACGCAAGCTGATCCAGCTGAAGATCGAACGCGAAGCGCTCAGCAAAGAGAGCGATGAGGCCTCGCGCCAGCGCCTCGACCACCTCGAAGCGGACATCGCCCGGCTGGAGCGCGAGTACGCCGACCTCGAAGAGGTGTGGAACGCGGAAAAGGCCGCGGTGCAGGGCACGGCGCACATCAAGGAAGCGCTCGAACGCGCGCGGCTGGAGCTGGAAAACGCGCGCCGCGCCGGCGACCTCGGGCGGATGGCCGAATTGCAGCACGGGCGCATCCCGGACATGGAAAAATCGCTGCAGATGGCGCAGGACGCGGAACTCGCCGAGACCACCCTGCTGCGCAATAAAGTCACCGCCGAGGAGATCGCCGAAGTGGTCTCCAAATGGACCGGCATCCCGGTCAGCAAGATGCTCGAAGGCGAGCGCGACAAGCTGCTGCGCATGGAGCAGGCGCTCAGCCGGCGCGTGGTCGGCCAGGGCGAGGCCGTCAGCGCGGTCTCCGACGCCATCCGCCGCTCGCGCGCCGGGCTCTCCGACCCGAATCGCCCCAATGGCAGCTTCCTGTTTCTCGGCCCCACCGGCGTCGGCAAGACCGAGCTGACCAAATCGCTGGCCGAATTCCTGTTCGATTCGGCCGATGCGATGGTGCGCATCGACATGTCCGAATTCATGGAGAAGCACTCGGTGGCGCGGCTGATCGGCGCGCCCCCCGGCTACGTCGGCTACGAGGAGGGCGGCCATCTGACCGAGGCGGTGCGCCGCAAGCCGTATTCGGTGATCCTGCTCGATGAGATCGAAAAGGCCCACCCGGACGTTTTCAACGTGCTGTTGCAGGTGCTCGACGACGGCCGCCTCACCGACGGCCAGGGGCGCACCGTGGACTTTCGCAACACGGTGATCGTGATGACCTCCAACCTCGGCTCGGATGTCATCCAGCAGCTGGCTGGAGAGGAGAAGTACGCCGAGATGAAGGCGGCGGTGATGGAGATCGTCGGCGGCCACTTCCGCCCCGAGTTCATCAACCGGGTCGATGAGGCGGTGGTCTTCCACCCGCTGGGCCGCGAGCAGATCCGCGCCATCGCCGGCATCCAGCTCGAACAGCTGCGCGCCCGGCTCGCCGAGCGCGAGCTGACGCTGGAGGTCTCCGAGGCCGCGCTGGACAAGCTCGGCGAGGCCGGCTTCGATCCGGTCTACGGCGCCCGCCCGCTCAAGCGCGCCATCCAGCAGCAGCTGGAAAACGCGCTGGCGCAGAAGATACTGGCCGGCGAGTACGCGCCCGGCGACGCGGTGCGGGTGGATTGCATCGATGGCCTGTTGCAGTTCACCCGCGGCGCTGGCAGCGCGGCGACCTGATCCGCCGGTCGTCTGACCCGGTAATCCCCCGGCTCCGGCCGGGGCTTTTCAACTCTGGCGGCGATCGACCACGCGCTGCGCCTTGCCCTGTGAGCGCGCCACCCCGCCGACCTCGTGCAGCAGAATGCGCGCGCTGATGCCGATGTAGGATTTGATCCGCTCGGCCAGCCGCTGCGCCGCGGCGTCGCGCTGTCTGCCGCTGATGCGGGCGTGCTCGGGCTTGATCTCGACGTTGACGGTCAGCGAATCCAGATGTCCCTCGCGGCCCAGCTCCAGCTGGTAGTGGGGCGCCAGCTCGGCCACCTGCAACACCTGCTCCTCGATTTGCGAGGGGAACACGTTGACGCCGCGGATGATCAGCATGTCGTCGCTGCGGCCGGTGATCTTGTCCATTCGCCGCATGGTCCGCGCGCTGCCGGGCAGCAGGCGGGTCAGATCGCGGGTGCGGTAGCGGATCACCGGCATGCCGACCTTGGTCAGGGTGGTGAAGACCAGCTCGCCCTCGCTGCCCTCGGGCAGCACTTCGCCACTGTCCGGGTCGATGATCTCGGGGTAGAAGTGATCCTCCCAGAGGGTCGGGCCGTCCTTGCTTTCGATGCACTCCTGGGCCACGCCCGGACCCATCACTTCGGACAGGCCGTAGATGTCCACCGCGTCCAGCCCCATGCGCGCCTCGATTTCGCGGCGCATCTCGTTGGTCCAGGGCTCGGCACCGAAGATGCCGACGCGCAGCGAGCACTCCTCGGCGGCCAGCCCCTGGCGCTCCATTTCGTCGGCGATATTCAGGCAGTAGCTGGGCGTGACCATGATGATGTCGGGGCGAAAATCGCGAATCAGCTGCACCTGCCGCTCGGTCTGGCCGCCGCCGAAGGGGATCACCGCCGCGCCCAGCTTCTCCGCGCCGTAGTGGGCGCCGAGTCCACCGGTGAACAGGCCGTAGCCGTAGCTGACGTGCACCTTCTCGCCGCGATGGCCGCCGGCGGCGCGGATCGAGCGCGCCATCACCGTGGCCCAGACATCGATGTCCGCCTGGGTGTAGCCGACCACCGTCGGCTTGCCGGTGGTGCCGCTGGAGGCGTGGATGCGCACGATCTCATCCATCGGCACCGCGTACATGCCGAAGGGGTAGTTGTCGCGCAGATCCTGTTTTTGGGTGAAGGGGAAGCTGGCCAGATCTTCCAGCGATTTGAGATCCGTCGGATGCACACCGGCGGCATCGAAGGACTGCCGGTAAAAGGGCACATTGTCGTAGGCGTGTTGCAGCGACCACTGCATGCGCTGCAATTGAACGGCCTGCAATTCATCGCGGCTGGCGGTTTCGATGGCCTCCAGTTCGGCCTTGCGCGGGGCTTGCGGCATGTCTGTTTCCTCCGGTGGAATCGGCCGCAGAGCCTGCGCGGCAGGGCGCTTCTCTGTGGCGATATTTTTTAGTCTTCTGTCGGCGCGTCGAACGTGCTCGATGTCCTGTTGCCCCGCCCTGGTTCAGGCCTCGAAATCTTCGTGCGGCGGGATCAGGTGGCCGTGAATGCGGTAGGACTTGCCGCGAAAAAGCGCCACGTTGCGGCCATCCTGATTGCGCACGGTGATGTCGTAGACCCCGGTGCGCCCGGCCTGCGAGCGCTCCACGGCCTCGGCGGTGAGCACGTCGCCGAGCCGCGCCGGGCCGACGAAATCGATATTGCAGCCCGAGGCCACGGTATTGTGGTTGCCGTTGTTGCAGGCGTGGGCGAAGGCGGTGTCGGCGAGGGTGAAAATCATCCCGCCGTGGCAGATATCGTGGCCGTTGACCATGTCGCGGCGCACCGCCATGCTCAGCGTGGCGCGGCCCGGCGTGCTGCTGAGCAGCTGCATGCCGTGGGCGTGGGCGCAGTGGTCTTTTTCGTGCATCGCCGCGCTGCAGGCGGCGGCCAATTCCTCGGGCGTCATCTGGTCGGCGAATTGTTGCTCGGTCATCGAAAGTTCCCCGCGCCGGCTATCCGGCCCACTCGAAATCTGTGCGCCTGCGATAAGCGTCTATTTGCACCCGGAGTTTATTCGCCCCGGAGTTCATTCGCCCCGGGCTTCATTCGCCCCTGAACCGGGGCTTGCGCTTTTCCATAAAGGCAGCCACGCCCTCGCGGAAATCGTGACTCCTGCCGGCGATGGATTGCAGATCGCGCTCCAGATCCAGCTGCTCGCTGAAAGTATTACCGGCCGAGGCGCGGATCGCGCGCTTGATCAGCGCCAGCCCTTTGGTGGGCTGTGTGGCGAGGTGCGCGGCCAGCTGCTCGGCCTCGGCCATCAGCGCCTCGTCATCGACGCAGCGCCAGATCATCCCCCACTGTTCCGCCTGCTCGGCGGATACCTTGTCGCCGAGCATCGCCAGCCCCATCGCGCGGGCCTGGCCGACCAGTCGCGGCAGCGTCCAGGTGCCGCCCGCATCCGGGATCAGGCCGATTTTGCAGAAGGCCTGGATGAAGCTCGCCGAGCGCGCCGCCAGCACGATGTCGCAGGCCAGCGCGATGTTCGCCCCGGCGCCGGCGGCGACGCCGTTGACCGCGCAGATCACCGGCATCGGCAACTCGGCGAGCTTGCGCAGCAGCGGGTTGTAAGTGCTGTTCAGCGTGTGGCCGAGATCCGGCGGTGCGGCGTCTGCGGCGACGTTGCGATCGCCCAGATCCTGCCCGGCGCAGAAGCCGCGGCCGGCGCCGGTGAGCAGCAGGCAGCGCAGCGAGGGGTCTTTGGCTGCCGTTTTGACCGCTGCTCTGAGCTCTTCGTGCATCAGCTCATTGAAGCTGTTGAGCACGTCTGGCCGGGAGAGGGTGATGGCGGCGTAGCCGTCGCGGATGTCGAACTGGATGGTCTCGTAGCTCATCTGCTGCACCTGTGCCGAGTGACGGGGTGGGCGGGCGCGATGGCACCCGGATTAGCGGGCATTGTGCCGCCAGCCGGGCGCAGCTGCACAGTGCCGGTGCGGGTGCGCCGCGGCCTCGCGGCGGGACTGTGGCGAGTGTACCGGAGGGCAGCCAAGAGATACAATTCAATGGATTTTAAAGAAATTGCGGTATCGCTTTTTTTGGCCTGTGGCAGCCTGGCTGTGAAACCACTCGCAAATCGGCTGCCGATGTCGGCGCGCGATCAGCCCGTAAATTGTCCGATTCGGCCGCCCGTGATAATTTGAATCCGTGTCAGATCCATCTGATTGGCACGGGTTTTTAAAGGAGAAGAAGCCCTCATGCCCTGCTATTCGATCGATGGAATCAAGCCGGTCGTCCACCCCGACGCCTACGTTCACCCGACCGCCATTCTGATTGGCGATGTCATCATCGGCGCCGGCGTCTACATCGGCCCGGCCGCCAGCCTGCGCGGCGATTTCGGCCGCATCATCCTCGAAGAAAATTCCAACCTGCAGGACACCTGTGTCATGCACGGTTTTCCCAATACCGACACGCTGGTCGAGCGCGAAGGGCATATCGGCCACGGCGCGATCCTGCACGGCTGCATCGTGCGCGAGAACGCGCTGGTGGGGATGAATACGGTGGTGATGGATGGGGCTGTGATCGGTGAATCGGCGATTGTCGCGGCGATGGCTTTTGTGAAGGCGGGGGCGGAGATTCCGGCGAAGCATCTGGCGGCGGGGACGCCGGCAAAGGTGATTCGGGAATTGAGTGAGAAGGAGATTGAGTGGAAGCGGACGGGGACCAGTGATTATACGAATCTGGCGATTCGGAGTATGCGGTCGATGGTGGAGTGTAGTCCTTTGGCAGAAATCGAAGAGGATCGCGCGCGGATACATGCTTCGGATTCGGTTCCTTTGTATCAGGATAAGCAGGGCTGATGGACGGAAAATCTTTATCTGGCCCCAATCATTTGTGCTTGTGACGGATGCGATCCCT
>CBFCYW010000011.1:0-54723 GCA_965602395.1 uncultured Chromatiales bacterium | reverse complement strand
AGCCTCCACCGCTTCTTCGACGATGACCGCTTCTTCAGCGATGGCCTCCCCTTCGGTGGCGGCGACTTCTTCGACGATGATCGCTTCTTCAGCGACGGCCTCCCCTTCGGCGGCGGTGGCTTCTTCGACGATGATCGCTTCTTCAGCGATGGCCTCCCCTTCGGCGGCAGCGGCTTCTTCGACAGTGGCGACCGCTTCGCCAGCTGCCTGTTCAGCCTGCGCTGCCGCCTCACTTCGCGATGCCCCGCTCGAAGCCGCCGCGGTCTGCCCGGTGGAGATCTGTGCCTGGGTGGCATTGCCGATAATCTCGGACAAGCGGCCGTTCGACTGGCCGCTGCCCAGAGTGCCGATAACCTGGCCCTCGCCCCGACCGCTGCCGCTTTGCCCGCCCAGCACCTGACCCAGTACCTGTCCCGTCACCTGCCCCGACACCTGCCCCGACACCTGAGCGGTCGGAGATGCAATCTGCGACAGCGTGCTCTGCGTCTCGGTGGTGGGGGCCGGATCCGGGGCCGAGGCCGGCTCCCGTTCGGGGGCCGGCTGCGGGGCGGGGGCTGGCTCCGGGACCAACTCGATGCTCGGCACGCCACGCTCCAGCAAGCGCTTCAGCAGCGCCTTGGAAATATCGCGGCTTTTCAGCTGTTTGCGATCGAGCACCGGCAGTAGCAGCTCGTAGGGCAGCAGCTCGGGGTGCTCGACGCGCACTACCGCCAGCCCGCCGGCGGGTGGCGTCCATTCCAGTTCGCGGCGCGACTCGCCACGGCTCAAAAGCACTTCGCGGCGCTCGCCGGCCTCGCCCTCGAAGCCCAGTATCAGCGTGATGGTCAGCTCGCGCGGCGCCGACACCTCGGCGTTGTCGGCATCGCGCAGCTCCAGTGCGAAGCTCAGCGGATGGCCGTCGATGGCCGGCTCGCTGGCTTCGCCCAGCCACAGCTTGACCGGCGGCGCGGCGGCCAGCGCGGTCGCTGTCATCAGCCACAGCAGCGCGGCGCCGGCCAGCGCCACCGGCAGCCGGCGCCCTCTATCCTTCCACCCGCGAGATCCGTTCATGGCTGCACCCCGAAATACTGAAAGCCGGCCCAGTAGAAGGGCCGGGAAAAACGGTCGTCACGCGCCGCCAGTGCCAGCTGCGCGTCACGCAGGGCGGCATAGTAGCCGGGCGCCCGGTCGCTTGTCGCCGAAACAGCGCCATTCGCCGAACCCTCTGCCGCGCCGGCTCCTTCCGCCAAGGCAGAGTAATAGCGTCGCATCAGCAGCGCAGTGGCCTGGTCGTCGATCTTCCACAGAGTGGCGATCACCGCCGGCACGCCGAGCAGCAGCAGGCTGTGGGCCGCCGAAGCGATCGGCGGCCCCACCGGCTGCGAGGCCGCGCGCGGGCCGCGCCAGAGCAATCGGTTGAGGCCGGGATCGACCGCGGTCTGGCAGGCCGACAGCACCAGCAGCGCGGTGCGATCGTTGTGCGGGGCCAGGTCGAACAGTTCATCGATGCCGAGCACACCCTCGTTGGCCGGCGCCAGCAGCAGCTCCGCCTGCGTCTCGCCGAGGCGCGCGTGGGCGGCCAGGTGCACGATGCGCCGCCGGCCCCAGTCGCGCAGCAGATTGGCCTTGCTGGCGCGGGCGCCGAGCAGCACTTCGCTGGCCGGTGGCGGGAACAGTCGGCCGATATGGCGCACCTCCTCCGCGGCAAAGGGCAGCGCGCGCGCCGGATCGCCGAGATCCGGATTGCCCAGCGCCAGCACGTCGACCGCCGCGCTCTCGTCCTCCCCCATCAGCAGCTCGGTGAGCCGCGGCAGATAGCTCTGCGCACTCAGCGACTGGAGGCGAAAATCGGCCAGCAGCCAGCCCTCGCCACCATCGCGGCGCGGTCCGTAGAGCGCAGCGAACGGCAGATAATTGAGCCAGCGATGGGGCAGGATAGCGAGCGTCTCGATGCCGTCGAGCGCCGGCAACAGCGGTTCGATCAACCAGCGGTGCAGCCGCGCCAGCGACTCGCGCAGGGCGGTCGAGTCGCCGTCGCGGCTGGCGCCGATCTGCACCAGCGCCATAGCGACGGCATCGCGCAGGTCCCCGGCTGGAACCGATATCCGCACTGCACTCACCGCCCGCCCCTTGCGGGCGACGAAGGCGTACAGCGCTTCGTCGGTGACGAAGTAACTGACCAGCGCCAGCGAATCGGGGAAGTTGGGCAGCGCGCGAAAGGCGCGCGTATTGGGCACGATATTGAGCGTGTCGGCCAGCCCGCGATGATCTTTGTTCAGCTCGCGGATCAGCTTTGCGGCGCGCCGCTCGGTGTCCGCCATCCGGGCGATCAAGCGAGTCAGTTCGCGTGGATCGTCCTGCTGCCGGGCGGCTTCACGCAGCGCGGCATGCTCACGCGCCAGCCGGGTCAGCTCGGCCCGCTCGCTGCTATCCCCGGCGCGGCTGTTCGATCGCGCCGGCAACTGCAGCAGATAGTCGGCGAGCTGCTCCAGGCGGCTGCGCTCGACCACCTCCAGCGCCTCGTCAATCGCATCGCGTGCCACCAGCAGCGTCACCAGCCGCTCGTACAGCTGGCGATTGGCGCGGGTGAACAGCGCCGCCGCCGGCTCGCCGCCGGCGACCCCGACGCGCAGGCTCTCGAACAATTCCAGGGCGTGGAAGTAGGCCTTCTCCGCGGCCGCGTCGTCGCCGCCGCGCTCGCGCGCCAGGCCGCTGCCGAACCAGGCGACGCGCTGCCACTCGCGGTCGCCGAGAGCGGCGTAGATGTCGCGCGCCGCGGCGAAATGCGCCAGCGCCGCCGGCTGGTCGCCGCGGTCGCTGGCGGCGAATCCCAGGTGCAGGCGCATGCGGCCGACGCCGTCGCGGTAGCCGAGGCGCTCGAACACCGCCAGCGCCGCGGCAAAGCGCCGCGCCGCCAGTGCCGGATCGCCGGCCAGCCGGGCGTGCTCGCCGAGGTGGCTCTCGGCCATCGCCGCGGAGAGCGCGTCGCCGGCGCCGCGGTGCGCCGCCAGGGCGCGCTCCAGCAGCTCGCCGGCGCGCTGGCGATTGGCCGCCGGCTCGCCCTCGATGCGGTACAGCCAGCTCTCCCCGGCGAGGCGTTCAGCCAGCGCCAGCAGTGCCGCGCCAGCGGCGCCACGCGGCAGTTCGCGGGCCAGCGCCGCGGCCCGCGCGTAGGCCGCCAGCGCGGCTTCAAAATCACCCTGCTGGCGCAGCACCACACCGCGCACCGCGGCGATCTGCGCGCGCAGTGCAGCAGCGTCGGGGCTGGCGCCGGCGGCATCCTCGGCGCGATCAAGCCAGTCGATGGCCGCCGCGTAGCGGCGCCGCTTGAGCGCCAGATCGCCGCGATTGAGCAGGGTTTGCGCGCGCATTGCGCCAACCCGGGCGAGGCCGACAATCTGCGCTGCGGCCGCATCGAGTGCTTCCGCGGCGCGCTCGAACTCGCCGAGGCGCGTGTGCAGTCGCGCGGAATTGTTGTAGTGCTGTGCGGCGAGGACGGCGTCGCCGCTGTGCGCTGCGGTTTCGGCGGCGGTGCGAAAGGCGCGCAGCGCGCCGCGCCAGTCGTCGTCGGCGAGCAGCGCAGCGCCCTCGGCGGCCAGTTGCCGGGCGCTGGCAGTCGCGTTTGCGGCATCGCCCGGCTCCGCCGACGCAGCGCCGGGCAGGGCGAAGAGCTGCACGGCGAGCAGCAGCGCGGCGATCGGCGAAGGCCGCTGCCGCGAGTACAGCCTTGCGTTCGCCGCCGTGTGCGCGCCGGGCGGATTCCCGTTCGCGCGGCAATGGCGGCGGGTCGGTTGCGCCGTGTGCCGGACGCTACTCAAGCAGATCCACCGTGCGCAGCAGGCGGCGCTGTGCCGCGTCGATCACGCTCAGCGTGCCGTCGAGGCTGTTGGCCACGTACACCCGATCGCCCACCGCCAGCAGATCCATCGGCCCGCCGCCGACCGGGATCGTCGCCACCAGCTGCAGGCTGGCGCTGTCGATGACGCTGAGCGTGGCGTCGAAGTAGTTGCCGACGAAGGCGTGGCCAGCGGCGAAGGCGATGCCGCGAGGACTGCGCCCGACGGCGATGCGCGGGATGTCATCCAGCGCCGCCGGCACGGCGTCCAGCGCCAGCACGCTGAGCGCGCCATCGCTGCTGCAGAAGTCGCCCTCGACCTGGCAGAACACGCTGCGGTCGCCGGCGTGGAGCGTCCACAGGCGGTCGCCGCCGAGCGCGGCGGGGCGCGCCTCGATGGCAGCCCGCGCGGGGATGCCGCCGGGCAGCGGCTGGTCGATCTCCACGCCGCCCGAGCTGATGTGCGTCACCTGGCCGGCATTGATGTCGGCGCCGGCGTAGCTGGCACTTTCGGTGGTGTAACTGCTCACCCAGACGCCGCCGTCGGCGTCGGGCAGCAGTTGCGCCGGGCGGTTGGCGGCGAACTGATCCGGGGAGATCCCGGCGTCGGCGAAAGCCGGCGCGTCGTGGCGGCGCACGCGGTTATCGAAGAAGCTGGCGGTGTAGACCTGCGCGTCGCCGTCCACGGCCACATCGCTGAACCACTCGAAGGAGTCGAAATCCGGGAACTGGCGCAGCTCGCCACTGCTCGCATCGAGTCTGGCGACGAACTGACCGGGGTCGCGGTCATTGTCTGGCAAGCTGCCGCCGAAGGCCGCCACATAGGCAGTCTGCGCCGTGCCGGTCGCCACGGCGGCCAGTGCGATCGGGCCGCGGCCGAGCAGGCCCGGATCGACATTGTCCTCCAGCAGCACGCTGCCCAGCGGGTTGCCGCTGGCGCTGTCGAACAGGCTGACGCTGTCGCCGGGGGTGCGCGAATAGCCGCCGTTGGCCACGACCAGCGTGCCGCCGGCGGTGACCGCCAGGGCGCTGGGGCGACGCCCGGTGGGCTGGCGAGCGAGCAGCGTTTCGCCGCCGCCGGCGCTGGCGTCGATGGTCAGGGTGGCCACCGCGTCGAGCCCGGGCAGGCTGGCGTGCAGGCGGTCGCCGGCCGGGTTGAGCGCCAGCCGCTGCGGGCCGGGGCCGCGCGCGGCGATCTCCGCGGTGATTCGCTCGGCCGCGGCGTCGAACAGACTGATCGCGTCCGGATGCACCAGCCACAGCGCGCTGCCGGCGCCCGCCAGCGCGACGCCGCGACCGGCGGGCAGCGGAATATCGACGACCTGCGCAGCGCCGGCCTCCAGCGCGGCGACGTCGAGCCGGCTGATGCTGCCCGGGCCGCTGGCGACCCCCTCGCCGCTGGCGGTGACGCCCGCGGAGCTGCCGCAGGCGGAGAGTGTGAACACCTTGTCGACGCGCGCGGCATCGACGTCGCTGGCGTACAGCGCCACGGCGATCGGCGCGTCGCCGACGCGGATGTCGTTGGCCAGCACCTCATCGTTGTCGAGATCGAGCACGGCGAGGCTGTTCTGAGCATTGGCGGCGTCGACGCCGCACAGGTCTTCCTCGTCGCCGCTGAAGCCGCGCGCCACCCAGGCGCGCGCGTCGCGTGGGCCGATCGCCAGTGCCTGCGGGCCGGGGCCGACCTCGAGGGTGGTCTGCAGGCTGGCGCTGGCGGTGTCGATCAGCGATACGCTGCCGTGTTCGCGGTTGACCACCAGCAGCCGCATGCCGTCGGCGGTCAGCGCCATCGCCTGCGGCCCGGCGTTCGCTGGCAGGAGAATCCCGGCGCGCGCGTCGCCGGTACTGGCGGGGAGAAAGTCGTCCGCCGCGTAAACCAGCACGCGGTCGCTGATCGGCACCGATTCGGTGGAGCGCAGGGCCACGTAGACGCGCTCGCCGCCGTCGCCGAGCAGCAGCGCCGCGGGCTGACCGTCGAAGCTCAGCGTGCGCAGTGGCGCGAGACTGGCGGTGTCGAAGGCGAACAGCTCGCGGCTACCGAGCGTGGCCACGTAGAGGCGGCCGCGCGCGGCGTCCTCGGCCATCGCCGCCGGACGGTTGCCGACGGCGATCTCGCGCCGCGCGAAGCTTGCGGTATCAAACACGCTGATCGAGCTGGCCGCGCTGTTCCTCAGCCCGTAGTGAGCCACATACAGCTGTGAACCATCGGCGGAGACCAGCAGGCTGCGCGGCCCGGTGCCGACATCGAGCACTGCGATCAACTGGCGACGCGCGGTATCGAAGACGTTGATGGTCTGGTGCAGGCTGTCGCCGACATACAGGCGGCGGCCGTCGGGCGAGGGGGCGATGGCGCTCAACTCGGCGGTGAAGGGCAGCAGCAGCGCCGGCTTGCGCCGATCGCCGCCGGGGAACAGCACCAGCGGCACACTGGCCGGGGCGCTGCCGAAGAGCCCGGCCAGAACGGCCAGCAGGCCGCCGCCGCCACAGGCGGAGAGCAGCGTGGCCAATGCGAGTCCACCAAGTGCGGCGCGCGCCGCCAGCCAGCGACGCGGGCAGCGCTGAAGCAATCGAGTGTTTTGCTGCACGCCGATCTCCCCCCTGTGATGAACGGTGCGGGCAGGCGATCCTTGCGAGAGTCCAAGATACGCCGCTGACCCGGGATTGCCAACGCGACGGCCGCCCGCTCGAACTATCAAAGATACGGCGGCGTAGTCGCTGTCCAACCCGGTGCGGCAGAGACTAAACTCCTGCGCATGCAGATCGAACCCATCTCCTCCGTCGGCGCCGCTGCGTCGGGCAATGCCGCTGCCGGGCGCGTCGACAACAGCCTGCCGACCACGGCACGGCAGTTGTTCGCCGGCATGCAGGGTGCGGAATGGTCCGAGCTGTTCGACCGTCTGCAGGTGCCGAAGATGGTGCGCAAACCGCTGGTTGCGTCGCTGCGCGACTGGCTCGGCGGTGGTGTGCTGCCGCCCGAGCAGCGCGCGCTGCTGGCGCAGGTGCCGCTGCATTTGTCGCCGGACAGGCGCGGCGAGCTGCTGGCGCGTCTGTACGCCCAGACCCTGGTCGCGGATCGACCGCAGCAGTCGCTGGAACTGGTGCGCGCCGACGGCGGGCTGGATGTGGCCGCCGCGCAGCGCGCTGTGGAGCGGGCGGCGATCCCGCCGCATCGTCATCCGCGCGCGCTGATCGAGGTCGCCCAGTGGCTCGGTGCCGGCGAGGAACAGGCTGCTGACTGGCTGCTCGACGCCGCCCGCGAGCGCGTCGCTGCGGATGGCGCACGGCGGGCGGCGCGCGCCTTCGCGGCGCTGGAAAAGCTCGCTATCGATCCGCCAGAGCGCGCTCTGCGCCTGCGCTTTGAGCTGCCCGCGGCGCTGATCGAAGTGAGCTACGCGCCGCCGCGCTCACTGTTCGGTTGGCTCGCTCTGGCGGTCTGCGCCGCGGTGCTGATCTCCCTCTGGCTGTAAATCCGGCCGCGACCACCATCGCTGGCGCTGCAGTCGTCGAATCCGCTGTTGTACACTTAAAGGCTTTGTCGCCACAGCATGCGGAGCGCCGAAATGTCGGACATCAATAAAGTCGTGCTCGCCTATTCCGGCGGGCTGGATACCTCGATCATCCTCAAGTGGTTGCAGGATGAATACCACTGCGAGGTGGTTACTTTCACCGCCGACCTCGGCCAGGGCGAAGAAGTCGATCCGGCCCGTGCCAAGGCGCAGCAGATGGGCGTGAAAGAGATTTTCATCGAGGATCTGCGCGAGGAATTCGTGCGCGATTTCGTCTACCCCATGTTTCGCGCCAATACTATTTACGAAGGCGAATATCTGCTCGGCACCTCTATTGCGCGCCCGTTGATCGCCAAGCGGCTGGTCGAAATCGCCAACCAGACCGGTGCCGATGCGATCTCTCACGGCGCTACCGGTAAAGGCAACGATCAGGTGCGCTTTGAACTCGGCGCCTATGCGCTGCGTCCGGATATAAAAGTCATCGCGCCGTGGCGCGAGTGGGATCTGCTCTCGCGCGAGAAGTTGATGAATTACGCGCAGACCCACGATATTCCCATCGATTTCGCCAAACAGGGCAAGAAATCACCCTATTCGATGGATGCCAATTTGCTGCACATTTCCTACGAGGGCGGCATTCTGGAAAACACCTGGAGCGAATCCGAGGACGACATGTGGCGCTGGACGGTATCCCCGGAGCAGGCGCCGGATACCCCGCGCTACGTCGAGCTGACTTTCCGCCAGGGCGATGTGGTGGCCATCGACGGCGAAGCGATGAGTCCGGCGACGGTGCTGGCGGAGCTGAACCGAATCGGTGGCGAACACGGCGTTGGTCGCGCCGATCTGGTGGAAAACCGCTATGTGGGCATGAAGGCGCGCGGCTGTTACGAAACACCAGGCGGCACGATCCTGCTGAAAGCGCACCGGGCGATGGAATCGATTACGCTGGATCGCGAAGTGGCACATTTGAAAGATGAGCTGATGCCGCGCTATGCGAAAGTGATATACAACGGCTATTGGTGGAGCCCGGAACGCAAAATGCTGCAGGCGGCGATAGATGCATCGCAGGAATACGTCAACGGCGTGGTGCGTTTGAAGCTGTACAAGGGCAATGTGCTGGTGGCCGGGCGCAAGTCCGATGACACACTGTTCGATGAGAGCGTGGCGACCTTTGAGGATGATGAGGGGGCTTATAATCAGGCGGATGCGGAAGGCTTTATCAAGCTGAATGCGTTGCGTTTGCGGATTGCTGCCGGTCGGCGGTGATTTTTAAAGCCGGAGTAAGTTGCTCCAGTAAAAAAGGCGGCGATGAATGTTGTCGCTTTTTTTGCTCCTGTGTGCCTTGCTCGCTGCAATTTTTCTTTTTTTCAGCGGATGGATATTTTAAAATCAATGCCTGCGGGGGCTTGTGATGGCTTCTTTCGGGGTGACGAAAAATATGGGACAAAAAGATTATGGAAATAATCATCCGAAAAATTGAAGAATCTGATATCGAAGGTTTGCGTGAAACTATCGGAGCCGTTGCGCGCGAGAAAAAATTTCTATCGGTCACTGATGCCTTTACACTTGACCAAACCACTCAGTACGTCAGTAACAACATCGCCAATAACTACGCTCAATACGTTGCTGATCTGGGGGGAGAGATCATCGGTTGGGCCGATATCGTCCCTGGGCAGCGGGAATCGACTCGGCATTGTGGCGGTCTGGGTATCGGCATACTCAAAGCGTATCGGGGGCAGGGGGTCGGCGGGCAGCTGCTCGCCAATGTTATCCGGCATTCCTGGGATAATGGGCTGACCCGCCTGCAGCTGGATGTTTACTCTGACAACCACCGTGCTATTGCCCTCTATCAAAAACATGGCTACCAATACGAAGGCACCAAACGAAATGCAATTCTGATCGATGGCCGTTATCGGGATTTGAACGTCATGGCGCAGTGCCGCCTCTGATACCCTGACACCGCTATTTAGAATTGGCAGAAAAACATGCTGCAATACGAGCCGGTCATCGCCGCAACCCGGAAGTGGGTAGAAAGCATGGTCGTGGCGATGAACCTCTGCCCCTTCGCTGGGCGTGAGCTGATAAATGACCGCGTGCGTTTCTCAGTTACCGACGCCGCCAGCGAGGCGCAATTATTGACGGTGCTGGAGACTGAGCTGGAGCTGCTGGGCGCAGATCCATCGATTGAAACCACGCTGTTGATTCACCCCGGTGTGCTGCAGGATTTTTACGACTACAACCAGTTTCTCGACTACGCCGATGGCCTGCTGGTGCAGATGAAACTGGAAGGCATCTGCCAAATTGCCAGCTTCCACCCCGATTATCAGTTCGGCGGCACCGCGCCGGACGACGCGGAGAATTACAGCAATCGCTCACCGTATCCCATGCTGCATCTATTGCGGGAGGACAGCCTTGGGCGGGCGATTGCGCAATACCCGGATGTCGAGGCGATCCCCGAGCGCAATATCGAGCTGCTCAAGCAGCTTGGCCGGCAAAGGCTGGAAGCCATGTTGCAGGCCTGCCGGGACCGTACTGATTAGCTGGCGACTCTCGATCAGCTTGATCCGGCTTGACCATACTTTCGGGGTCAACACTTTCGTGCGTGCGCATCTTCCTGTTATCGGCTGCCGGTGAGTCACTCTTCTTCGCTTGCGCAACGAACTAGCCGCAGCAAATATAATGTCGCCCACAAAAAAACCCGGCCGAAGCCGGGTTTTTTGCCGAAGCGATCGGCGCGGCGCTGTTACCAGCGACCGCCGCCGCCGCCGCCACCGCCGTAGCCGCCGCGGTTTTCACGCGGGGCCTGCGGCTTGGCTTCGTTGACCTTGACATCGCGGCCGCCCATATCGGTGCCGTTCATGCCCTGAATGGCCTTCTGCGCCTCGGCGTCGGAAGACATTTCGACAAAGCCGAAGCCCTTGCTCTGGCCGGTGTCGCGGTCGCTGATGACCTTGGCGGAGTCGACGGTACCGAATTCGGCAAAGGCGGTTTCGAGTGCCTGCTGATCGACGGAGTACGGCAGGTTGCCGACGTAAAGTTTTCTGCCCATAGGATTTAGCCTCCAAAAGGGTTGATAAAACCACTCTAGAGGATGAAGGCTAGGCCGGCAGACTCGAAGAGAGGAATCGGAAGAGAGCGCGCATCGTACAGCCTTGTCCCGCCATTGGGTAGCCCCCCGGACAAGAATGTTTTCCCGCTCCGCCGGGAGCCGCCCAGCCAGCCCGGCGATCCGCCCTGAGATCCGCCCGTGACTCGGCTGGAGCCCCGGCCAGGTTCGGCGCGAGGCCGCCGCCAGGGCGTTCCCGCGGCGTCCGCTCGGGAGCGGGTCTGCCGACGCAGCTCGGGACCGAGCGCTGGTACACGCACCGTGGATCTATCTGATATCGTTGCCGGGGAGCGGGCAGCCGGTCGCACCTGCTGCGCGCGCTGATGATCGGGACGGATCACGGCCGATGCCGCCATCGAGCGGCGATGGCAGAACAGCCCCGCGCGAACAGGATCGCCAGTCGTTCTTGCCGTTGAGCAAAATAATCAAACCGATGTGAGGAGAGAATGATGAAACTGAAGCAACTGGCCGCCGTCGCTTTGGCGACAATCATGCCGATGAGCTCGGCGCTCGCCGAATTTCCGCAGAAGTCCGTCAGCTACGTGATCCCCTTTGGTCCGGGTGGCGAATCGGATATTACCGCCCGTCACCAGCAGTCCTTTTTCAAGGACAAGTTCGGCCAGGATCTGGTGATCTCCTACAAACCCGGTGGTGGCGGCGCTGTGGGCTGGTCGCAGCTCAACGGAATGAAGGGGGACGGCTACACGATCATGGGCATCAATCTGCCGCACATCGTGATCAAGCCGCGGCAGAAGGATGTGGGTTTCAAGACCGAAGAGATCACCGGTGTGTACATGTTCCACTACACGCCGGATGCGCTGGTGGTCAATCAGGACAGTCCGTTCCAGACCCTGCAGGACGTGATCGACTATGCCAAAGAGAACCCCGGCAAGCTGACCCTGTCCGGATCGGGCAAGGGCACGGCCAACCATCTGGCGCAGATCCGCTTCGACGGCATGGCTGGCATCAAGACCACCTATGTCGCTTTCAAGGGGACCGGCAAGGCCGTGGCCGCGCTGCTGGGCGATCAGGTCAAGGCGGAGTGGGGCTACACCTCGGTCGGCGCCAAGCATGAGGGCAAGGTGCGCCTGCTGGCGGTGGCGATGGAAGAGCGCCACCCGAAATTCCCCGATGTCCCGACCTTCAAGGAATTGGGCTTCGATCTGGTCTCGGGAGCCTATCGCGGCATCGCCGTGCCCAAATCGACGCCGGAGGACATCCGCGTGAAGCTGTCGCAGATGATCGGCGAAATCAATGCCGATCCGGAGTTCCGCAAGCGCATGGAAAACGACGGCATGGCGTTGCTGGATGTGGATTACGCCGGGATGGATGCCTTCATGGATAAAATGACGGCGATCTACACCCAGGCGGCACGGGACGCCGGCGTCATCGAATAGTCTGATCGGGTAGCGCCGGAACCGGGAGGGCAGCGACCATGCCTGGGATCGAATACCTGCTGGAGGCTTTGACCCCCCTCAATATCATGCTGGCGTTGGGCGGCGTGATCGCGGGGACGGTGATCGGCTCCCTGCCGGGATTGACCGCCACCATGGCCGTTGCCGTCCTGGTTCCGATCACCTTCACCATGGCGCCGGCCTCGGCGCTGATCCTGATGGGCGCCATCTACACCGGCGCGATCTACGGCGGCGCCTATGCCGCCATTCTGCTCAATACGCCCGGCACGCCGTCGGCTATCGCGACCACTTTCGACGGCTTCCCGATGGCGCGGCGCGGCGATGGCGATCTGGCGGTCACGCTGGCCTGCCTGGCGTCCGTTTGCGGCGGCCTGGTCGGTGCGATGTTCCTGCTGATGCTGGCGCCGCCGCTGGCCGATGTGGCGCTGGCCTTCGGCCCGGTGGAGTACTTCTGGCTGGCCGTTTTCGGCCTGACGCTGATCTCCGCGCTGGCCGAAGACAACCTGTTGAAGGGGCTGATCGGCGCCTGTTTCGGGCTGTTGCTGTCCTGCGTCGGCGTGGCCGAAATCAGCGCCGACATCCGCTTCACCTTTGGCAGCCAGACCCTGCTGGGCGGCATCGAAACCGTCAGCGCGCTGATCGGTCTGTACTGCATTCCGGTGCTGATCGATCTGGTCGCCACGCCCGACAAGCATCTCAAGGTCACACACCAGGCGCGCGGCTTCCGCTTTCTCGAAGCGCTGGCGATCTCCTGGAAGCACAAGCTGGGCCTGCTGCGCAGCTCGGTGATCGGCACGCTGGTGGGCATTCTGCCCGGCGCCGGTGGCTCCATCGCCGGGTTGGTCGCCTATTCCGAAGCGCGGCGCAGTTCAAAGCGTTCCGCGCACTTCGGCAAGGGCGAGCCGGAAGGCGTGCTGGCGACCGAATCGGCCAATAATGCAACCGTCGGCGGTGGCTTCATCCCCACGCTGGTGCTGGGCATTCCGGGCACGCCGCCGGATGCGGTGATTCTCGGCGCGCTGCTGATCCAGGGACTGCGCACCGGGCCGAACCTGTTCACCGGCGAGGGTTCGATTGTTTACACCTTCATTTACGGCCTGTTTCTGGCGACCATTCTGATGCTGCCGATCGGTCTGGTGATCGGTCGCTACGCCTACAAGACGATCATCACCGTGCCCAAGGCGATGCTGGTGCCAACCGTCGCCTTCATGACCCTGATCGGCACCTACTCGATCCGCAACAACGTCTCGGATGTGATCGTCATGATCACCCTCGGCGTGGTCGGCTGGGTGCTGAACCGCTTCGGCTTCAGCCCCTCGCCGATCGTGCTGGGCCTGATCCTCGGCAGCATCGCCGAGCAGGGTTTCGTGCAGGCGTGGACCATCGGCGCCGCCACCGAAGACCTCGGCGGCATGTTCTTCGGCCGGCCGATCAGTCTTGCGATCATCGCTTTCATCCTGATATCGCTGTTCTATCCCCTGATCAGAAAGCGCTGGCTGGCTGGCAAAATGAGGAAAATCCGTGCCGACTGAGCCCACCGCCAAACCCTCGGGGCGGGACGTCCCCGGCATGCTGATGGCGGTGATCTTCATCGTCATCGCCGCCGCCGCGCTGTGGGACACCACCAGCATGACCGACTCGGATTCCTACGTCTTTCCGCGCGCGATCGCCCTGGCGATGATCGCTTTCTGCATTGCGCTGATCGTCTGGAATCTGCTGCGCCCGCAGCCGGGTGACAGCTCATCCGGCGAAGAGGCCTCCACGCCGCGGCGGATCGGTCTGATCGTCGCCATGCTGGCCGGCACGCTGCTGATGCCCTGGCTGGGCTTTCTGCTCTCCGGCCTGCTGACCTTTGCCGCGCTGATGCTGTGCTCGATGTACGATACCTGGACGCGCTTTCGGGCGGTCGTCTACCCGCTGGCCGGGATCGGCATCGTGATCGGCTTTTACACCATCTTCGCCAAGGTCTTGCTCGTGCCGCTGCCCGTGGGGCTGTGGTTCGAATAGGTCGATTGCCCGCGAGCCGCCGGTGGGCCGCTGGCGGGCCGCGGCGATCTCATGCCGCAGAAATGGCCGCAGAAATGGCCCAAAGCCCCGGCCAGAATCCGGCCGAGCAACCCGCACACACCACGGAGCCCCGCGATGCCCGAACTCATCGATCTGCGCAGCGATACCGTCACCAGCCCCACCGCGGCGATGCGCCGCGCCATGGCCGAGGCCGAGGTGGGTGACGATGTCTACGGCGAAGATCCCACCGTCAATCGGCTGGAGGCGCGCGCCGCGCAGCTGCTCGGCACTGAGGCGGCGCTGTTCGCTCCCAGCGGCACGCAGACCAACCTGCTGGCGCTGCTCAGCCACTGCGACCGCGGCGATGAGTACATCGCCGGGCACGACGCGCACACCTACAAATACGAGGGCGGCGGCGCCGCGGTGCTCGGCAGCATCCAGCCGCAGACGGTGCCCTTCGCCGCCGACGGCAGCCTGCCGCTGGCGCAGGTCGCAGAGGTCATCAAGGATGACGACTTCCACTTCGCGCGCAGCCGCCTGCTGTGCCTGGAAAACACCCAGCACGGCCGCGTGCTGCCGCTCGACTACCTCGCCGCGGCGCGCGACTTCTGCGACCGCCGCGGCCTGCGCCTGCATCTCGACGGCGCGCGCGCAGCCAATGCCGCGGTCGCTTGCGGGGTCTCGCTGGCGGATATCGGCCGGCACTTCGACAGCGTCTCGCTGTGCCTGTCCAAGGGGCTGTGCGCGCCGGTCGGTTCGCTGCTCTGCGGTTCGCGTGAGCTGATCGACACAGCGCGCCGCTGGCGCAAGGTGGTCGGTGGCGGCATGCGCCAGGCGGGAGTGATCGCCGCCGCCGCCGAGCTGGCGCTGTGCGAACAGGTGGAGCGCCTCGCCGAGGATCACGCCAACGCCGCGCTGCTCGCCGAGCTGCTGGCCGGCATCGATGAGCTGCGGGTGCGCGAAGACTGGACGCAGACCAATATGGTCTGGGTCGATGTCGACGGCGCGCAGCGCGCGGCGCTGGCCGAGCACTGCCGCGCGCGCGGGGTGATCATCCCCGCCGGCCGCGGCCAGCTGCGGCTGGTGACGCACAAGGATGTCGACGAGGCCGGCGTGCGCCGCGCCGCGGCGGCGATGCGCGATTTCTTTGCCGGCGGTGCAAGTGCCGCCTGAAGTGCCGAGCGAGGCGCCGCGGCGCTCGCCGTGACCCCGGCGCTGGTGTATAAGCGGGCCATGTCTGAATCCGCAGAATTTTCGCCGCAGTCCGCCAACCCGGTTCCACAGTCGAACAGCCCGCAGCGCGGCGCGCGTGCCACGCTGCCGCTGCTCGGCTGGCGCGAATGGCTGGCGCTGCCCGAACTGGGCATCGCGCGGCTCAAGGCCAAGGTGGATACCGGCGCGCGCAGCTCGGCGCTGCACGCCTACTTCGTCGAGCGCTACCGTCGCGACGGCGCGGATCGCGTGCGCTTTGGCGTGCACCCGCTGCAGCGCGATTCGCGCACCGCGGTGGCCTGCGATGCGCAGCTGCTCGACCTGCGCCCGGTGACCGACTCGGGCGGCCACCGCGAACAGCGAATGTTCATCCGCACCACGGTGCAGCTGGGCGAGGCGCTCTGGCCGGTGGAGATCTCTTTGACCGCGCGCGACAACATGCGCTTTCGCATGCTGCTCGGGCGCACCGCGATCCGCGGACGCTACGCCGTCGATCCGGCGGCCAGCTATCTGGCCGGCCGACCGCAGGCTCAGGACACCCACGGCTGACGCAGTGTGCAGCCACATCACACGGAGAAGGCCATGCGTATCGGCATCCTCTCACGCAATCGCAAGCTCTACTCCACCCACCGCCTGGTCGAAGCGGCCGAGGCGCGTGGCCACGAAGTGGACGTCATCGACACCCTCAAGTGCTACATGAACATCGCCAGCGGCGAGCCGACGGTGCACTACCGCGGCGAGGATCTGCCGCACTACGACGCCATCATCCCGCGCATCGGCGCATCGGTGACCAACTACGGCAGCGCGGTGGTGCGGCAGTTCGAAATGATGGGTTCCTATTGCCTCAACGAATCGGTGGCGATCACCCGCTCGCGCGACAAGCTGCGCTCGCTGCAGATCATGGCCAAGCACAACATCGGCCTGCCGCGCACCGGCTTCGCCAACTCGCCGGACAACACCCGCGATCTGATCAAGCTGGTCGGCGGCGCGCCGCTGGTGCTCAAGCTGATCCGCAGCACCCAGGGCAAGGGCGTGGTGCTGGCCGAGACCTACAAGGTGGCCGAGAGTCTGATCGACGCCTTCCGCGAGCTGGATGCGGATTTTCTCGTCCAGGAATTCATCAAAGAGGCCGGCGGCGCTGACATCCGCTGCTTCGTGGTCGGCGAGCGGGTCATCGCCGCCATGCAGCGCCAGGCGAAGGAGGGCGAATTTCGCTCCAATCTGCACCGCGGCGGCTCGGCGACGCCGGTGCGACTGACGCCGAAAGAGCGCGCCACCGCGGTGAACGCGGCAAAGAAAATGGGTTTGAACGTCTCCGGCGTGGATCTGCTGCGCGCCGAGCGCGGCCCGGTGGTGCTGGAGGTCAACTCCTCGCCGGGTCTGCGCGGCATCGAGGATGCCAGTGGCAAAGACGTCGCCGGGCTGATCATGCAATTCATTGAAAAAAACGCCCGACCGGGCCGCACGCGCACCCGCGGCCGTGGTTAGTCGCGAAGCCTTCGAAATCGGCGGCGAGCGGGTCGCCGCCGGCAGCCAGCGGATCGTCGAGCTGCCGCTGCCGCCGCTGTACACCCACGATCCGCTGTCGATGCCGGTGCACGTGATCCACGGCCGCCGCCCCGGGCCGGTGCTGTTCATCGCCGCCGCGGTACACGGCGACGAACTCAATGGCGTGGAAATCATCCAGCGCCTGCTGCAGCACGCCCAGCTGCGCAAGCTGCGCGGCACCCTGCTGGCGGTGCCGGTGGTCAACCTCTACGGGCTGATTCGCCACAGTCGCTACCTGCCCGATCGGCGCGATCTCAACCGCAGTTTTCCCGGCTCCGAGCGCGGCTCGCTGGCCGGGCGCCTGGCGAACATCTTCATGACCGAGATCGTCGCCCGCGCCGACTACGGCATCGACCTGCACACCGGCGCCAATCAGCGCGAGAATCTGCCGCAGATCCGCGCCGATCTCGACGATGCCGAGACCGAGCGCCTGGCGCGTGCCTTCGGCGTGCCGGTGATCCTCAACGCCGATCTGCGCGACGGTTCGCTGCGCCAGGCGGCGCGCGAGCACGGCGTGCGGATGCTGGTCTACGAGGCCGGCGAGGCGCTGCGCTTCAACGAGCTGTGCATCCGCGGCGGGGTGCGCGGGGTGCTGCGCGCGATGCGCGCGCTGGACATGCTGGCCAGTCGCAAGTCGCGCCAGAATCCGCCGCCGGAACCGACCGTGGCGCGCTCCAGCAGCTGGGTGCGCGCACCGGCCAGCGGTATTTTCCGCAGCGCCGTGCAGCTCGGCGCCTGGGTCGAGCAGGAGCAACTGCTGGGTCGGGTCGCGGATCCGGCCGGTGGCGACGCGGTGGATGTGCACAGCCCGGGCAGCGGCATCGTCATCGGTCGCATCAACATTCCGCTGGTGCACGAGGGCGAGGCGCTGTGCCACATCGCCCGCTACCGCGACACCGGCGTGGCGCAGCAGGTGGAGGATTTCGCCAGCGCCTGGGGCAGTGCGCCGGATGCGCCCTTTGACGACCCGCTGACCTGAGGCGTTCCACACCCGGCCATTGCTCACACCCGCCGCGAACAGCGGCTGCCAGAACATACTCACCGAGGAGATCCCACCATGCCCGGCCTGCTGCCCGACGTCGATCCCGACGGCCTGCTCGAATATTCGGTGGTCTACACCGACCGCGCCGTCAACCATATGTCGCAATCCTTTCAGGGCGTGATGCGCGACATCTCGCGCGCGCTGAAACAGGTTTACGCCGCCGAAGCCGCGGTGGTGGTGCCCGGCAGCGGCACCTTCGCCATGGAGGCGGTGGCCCGCCAGTTCGCCACCGGCAAGCGCTGCCTGGTGATCCGCAACGGCTGGTTCAGCTACCGCTGGACGCAGATCTTCGAGATGGGCGACATCCCGGCGTCGTGCAGCGTGATGAAGGCGCGCCGCCTCGGCGACGGCCCGCAGGCGCCCTTCGCGCCGGCGCCGATCGAGGAAGTGGTCGCCACCATCGCCGCGGAAAAGCCCGATCTGGTCTTCGCGCCGCACGTCGAAACCGCCTCCGGCATGCTGCTGCCGGACGATTATCTGCGCCGGATCGCCGCCGCCGTGCACGCGGTCGGCGGGATGTTCGTGCTCGACTGCATCGCCTCCGGCACGCTGTGGGTGGATATGCGCGAGATCGGCGTCGATGTGCTGATCAGCGCGCCGCAAAAGGGCTGGAGCGGCTCGCCCTGCTGCGGCCTGGCGATGCTCGGCGAGACCGCGCTGGCGCGCATCGCCGACACCCAAAGCAGCAGCTTCGCCTGCGATCTGAAGAAGTGGCTGGAAATCATGCGGGCCTACGAAAACGGCGGCCACGCCTACCACGCCACCATGCCCACCGATGGCCTCGCGCGCTTTCGCGATGTGATCGCCGAGACCGAGGCCTATGGCTTCGCCAGGATTCGCGAGCAGCAGATCGAGCTGGGTCGGCGGGTGCGCGAGCTGCTCGCCAGCCGCGGCATCGCCAGCGTCGCCGCCGAGGGCTTCGGCGCGCCGGGGGTGGTGGTCAGCTACACCGGCGACGCGGGCCTGCACAACGGCAGCAAGTTCGCCGCTGTCGGCGTGCAGATCGCCGCCGGCGTCCCGCTGATGTGCGACGAGCCGCAGGACTACCGCAGCTTCCGCCTCGGCCTGTTCGGCATCGATAAGCTCAAAGACGTCGATGGCGCCGTGGCGCGGCTGGAGGCGGCACTGGATCAGGTGCTGGAGGCGCAATGAGCATCGCCATCAGCCTGCATCTGCTCGCCGCCGTGGTCTGGGTCGGCGGCATGTTCTTCGCCTACATGGCGATGCGCCCGGCGGTGGTCAAGGTCATCGAGGGGCCGCAGCGCGGCCTGCTGTGGTGCCACACGCTGAGCCATTTCTTCCGCTGGGTGTGGCTGGCGGTGGCGCTGATCCTGGCCAGCGGCTACTGGATGATCTTCGCCGCCTTCGGCGGCATGGCCGCGGTCGGCCTGCACGTGCACCTGATGCACGGCCTCGGCTGGCTGATGGTGCTGATCTATGCCCACGTCTTCTTCGCCCCCTACGCGCGGCTCAAGCGCGCGGTAACCGCGCAAGATCCGCAGGCCGGCGCCGCCGCGGTGGCGCAGATCCGCCGCATGGTGGGTATCAATCTGATTATCGGCCTCGCGGTGATCGCGATCGGCGCCGGCGGGCGCTATCTCTGACGCGAAGGAAAACGAGATGAGCGACAACAGCTACGACAGCGGCCGCCTGAACCTGCCCTTCGTCGGCCATTGCAGCTTCGCCAAAGCGCCGATCTGCACCGATTGGGACGCCATCGACGCCGATGTCGCCGTACTCGGCGTGCCCAACGACATGGGCACCCAGTGGCGCTCGGGCGCGCGTATGGGGCCGCGGGCGATCCGCGAGGCCTCGACGCTGTTCTCCTTCGGCCACGGCGGCGCCTACGACCACGAGGACGACAAGACCTATCTGACCCCGCAGCAGGTGCGCATCGTCGACGTCGGCGACGCCGACATCGTGCACACCGACATGCAGCAGAGCCACCGCAATACCTGCGCCGCGGTGCGCAGGATTCTGCAAGCCGGCGCGATGCCGGTGTCGCTGGGCGGCGATCATTCGGTGCACGCGCCGATCATCGAAGCCTTCGCGGACTTCGCCGGCCGCGGCCCGCTGCACATCGTCCACTTCGACGCCCACCTGGATTTCGTCGATGAGCGCCACGGCGTGCGCTACGGCCACGGCAACCCGCTGCGCCGCGCCTCGGAGATGGAGCACATCGGCGGCATGACCCAGCTGGGCATCCGCAACGTGTCGTCGTCCAACCGCAGCGACTACGACGCCGCGCGCGCCGCCGGCTCGGACATCCTCTCGGTGCGCGACGTGCGCCGCCTCGGCACCGACGGCGTGCTGGCGCGCATCCCCGAGGGCCGCGATTACTACATCACCATCGACATCGACGGCTTCGATCCGTCTATCGCCCCCGGCACCGGCACGCCCAGCCACGGCGGCTTTCTCTACTACGAGGTGCTGGAGATCATCCAGGCGCTGGCCGTGCGTAGCCGCGGGCGCATCGTCGGCATCGATCTGGTGGAAGTGGCGCCGCCCTACGACCCGACCGGGATCACCTCGATCCTCGCCGCGCAGCTGCTGATGAACGGCATCGGCTTCATCTTTCACGCCCGGCAGGATTGAGGGCGAGAACGGCGCCGGGCGTGGATTTCGTCGGATTCTGATCGGCAAAGGCTCAGAGCACCTGCCCGGCGACTTCGTCCACGGCTTGTTTGGCGATGGCCACAATTGTGTCGATATCTTCGCGGGTCGCCACCAGCGGCGGGGCGAAGCCGAGGATATCGCCGTGCGGCATGGCGCGGGCGATCAGGCCGCGCGCCATGCAGGCGCCGGCGACTTTCGCGCCCACGGTCAGCGCGGCATCGAAGGGCTGGCGCGCGTCACCGTCGGCCATGAATTCCAGCGCGGCGAGCATGCCGACGCCGCGCACTTCACCGACCAGCGGGTGATCGTCGAAGGCGGCGTGCAGCTGCTGCTGGAAGTAGGCGCCGACTTCGGCGGCGTTGCCCATGATGTTTTCGCGCTCGATGATATCGAGATTGGCCAGCCCGGCTGCGGCGCAGATCGGGTGGCCGGAGTAGGTCCAGCCGTGGCCCATGGCACCGAGATCGCGCGAGCCCTGTTCGATCACGTCCCAGACCTTTTCGCCGACGATCACCCCGGACAGCGGCGCGTAGGCGCTGGTCAGGCCCTTGGCGACGGTGATCAGATCCGGCTCGATGGCGTAGGCCTGCGAACCCATCGGCGCGCCGATGCGGCCGAAGCCGCAGACGACTTCGTCGGCGATCAGCAGCACGTCGTACTTTTTCAGCACCGCCTGAATCTTCTCCCAGTAGCCCTCCGGCGGCGGGATGATGCCGCCGGTGCCGAGTACCGGTTCGCCGATGAAGGCGGCCACCGTGTCCGGGCCCTCGGCGAGGATCATCTTCTCCAGCTCGTCGGCGCAGTACTGGGCGAAGTCCGCCTCGGCCATGCCCTGCGGCGCCTTGCGGTACCAGTGCGGGCAGACGGTGTGCAGGATATCCGGCGCCGGCAGGTCGAAGGCCTGATGGAACACCGGCAGGCCGGTGAGGCTGCCGGTCATGATGCCGCTGCCGTGATAGCCGCGATCGCGCGAGATGATTTTCTTCTTCTGCGGCCGGCCGAGCACGTTGTTGTAGTAGCGCACCAGCTTGATCTGGGTCTCGTTGGCGTCCGAGCCGGACATGCCGTAGTAGACCTTTTTCATGCCCTTCGGCGACCAGTCGATGATGCGCTCGGACAGCTCGACGATGGCCTCGTTGGAGTGGCCGACGTAGGTGTGGTAGTAGGCCAGCGCCTTCGCCTGGGCGTAGATCGCCTCGGCGACTTCGCTGCGGCCGTAGCCGATGTTGACGCAGTACAAGCCGGCGAAGGCGTCGATCAGCTCGCGGCCCTGGTGATCGCGGATGCGGATGCCCTCGCCACCGGTGACCACGTGCCCGGCCAGCTTGCCGCTGCTGTGGTCGGCGGCGTGCGTCGAGGGGTGGAAGAAGTGCGCGCGGTCGCTGGCGAGCAGCTGCTGGTAATTCTTGCTCATGACGGGTTCCTCGCTCGGGTTCGTTTGCCGATCAGCGGCCAGTCACCGGTTGATTCCGGTTACAGCCACAGGCGGCGAGACCGTACTCGGAGTCACTGGCCGCAGCAACCACTTCAATCGAACAGATCGGCGGGGCGGTACCACCCGCCGCCGGCTCAGCTCGCGAAGCGCGTGCCCAGCCCGGCGGCCGCGGCGCGCGCCCGGGCCAGCGTGGCGATGGCGGTATCCTGGGCGCCGGTGCCGGTGAGATCGCAGACGGTGATGTCCGCCGGGTGGCGGCGGCCCTCGGCCTGGCCGGCGATGATCTGGCCCAGCTCGGGGAAGCCCTGCTCGGCCTGCAGCTGGCCGGCGGCGATGGCGTGGTGCAGCTCGCCGAGCACCCGCACCTGATTGAGGCGGTCGCAGACGTACTGATTGGCGCGCGCCAGCAGCGACGGCGCCAGCTCGTTCTTCTTTTCCGCGTCCGAGCCCATCGCCGTGACGTGCTGGCCGGGTTCGAGATCGGTGGCGTCGAGCAGCGGTGACTCCGCCGGAGTGGCGGTCACGATGATATCGCTGCCGGCGACCGCCGCGGCAATGCTGGGCGCGGCGCGCACCGCAATGCCCAGCTCGGCGCTCATCCGCGCAGCGAAATCGGCCGCCTTTTGCGCATCCCTCGCCCACACGCTGGCACTGTCGATGTCGCGCACCAGCGTCAGCGCGCGCAGCTGCATCCCGGCCTGCACGCCGGCGCCGATGACCGCCGCGCGGCGCGCATCCTCGCGCGCCAGCCACTTCGCTGCGACCGCGCCGGCGGCAGCGGTGCGCATATCGGTGAGGTAGCCATTGTCCAGCAGCACCGCTTCGAGCAGCCCGGTGCTGCTACTCAGCAGCACCATCATGCCGTTGAGGCTGGGCAGGCCGCGTTTGGGGTTGTCGAAAAAGCCGGGGCTGATTTTGATCGCGAAGCTGTCCACTCCGGGCAGATAGGCGGTCTTCACGTCGACCTCGCCGTTGTGCGCCTCGATATCCAGCCGCAGGATCGGCGGCATCACCACCGCCTCGGTGGCCAGGCTGCGAAAGCAGGCCTCGACGCAATCCACCGCATCGCCGTCCAGCACCACGCACTGGCGCAGATCGGCCTCGTTGAGAATATTCACTTCGGGCACGCGTTACTCCTCTGTGCGCCGGCGTTGCCGTCTCAGCCTGCGCGGCTAGAGCGCGGGCATCACGCCGTTGACAATTTGCAGATGGGTCTGCATGTCGATGTTGCGCCCGCTGACCACCACCGCGGTGGTGCCGGGCGATGTGACCCGCTCGCCGAGCAGCGCGGCGATGCCCACGGCGCCAGCGCCCTCGACCACCAGCTGATCGTGCAGATAGGCGTGGCGGATGGCCGCGGCGACCAGCGCGTCATCGACTTCGACCACATCATCGACCAGATCGCGGATGATCGGGAAGGTGTAGCGGTTGTCCAGACCGATGCCGCCGCCCAGCGAATCCGCCAGGCTGGGGTACTCGGGCACCTGCACCGGATGACCGGCGCGCAGGCTGGCGAGCATCGCGCCGCCGCGGTTCATGCTCACGCCGATGACGCGGATCTGCGCGTCGATGGCCTTCATCGCCGCCAGAATTCCGGCCAGCAGGCCGCCGCCGGAGAGCGGCACCAGCACGCAGCGCACCGCGGGCAGATCCTCGCCGATCTCCAGGCCGATGGTGCCCTGGCCGGCGATCACCGCTGGGCTGTCGAAGGGTGGCAGCAGGCACAGGCCCTGCTCGCTGACCAGCCGTTCGACTTCGCCCTCGGCCTCATCCTGACTGTCGCCGACGATGCGCACCTCGGCGCCGAGCGCGCGGATGCCGTCGATCTTGTTCTGCGGCACCAGCTTCGACATGCAGACCACCGCGCGCACCCCCGCCGCGCGTGCGGCGAAGGCCAGACCGCGGCCATAGTTGCCGGTGGAAAAGCCGACCACACCGCGCGCGCGCTGCTCGTCGCTCATCGCCAGCAGGCCGGTGGTGGCGCCGCGCTGCTTGAAGGCACCGGTGGGTTGCTGGGTCTCCAGCTTCAGGTGCACCGGCGCGCCGGCGCGCTCACTGAGTGATGGCGAATGTTGCAGCTGGGTGCGCAATGCGCGCCCGACCAGTTGCTGGCGGGCGGCGAAAATCCGGCTGAGTTGGACGTGTTTGTTCATCGGCGATGCCCCCGACGACCACCGCCCAGCGGGCCGCGGCCAGTGGGTGTCGGCCAGCAGATCACGCGCCGGCTAACAGCCATGATCGGCCGGCTGGGTGGCTAGGGCTGGCGCACGCGCTCTGCATGGCCAATCACGGTCTGCCCAGGCAGACCAGATAGATGGTCGTCGGAGCTGCGTCACTGCCATCGCTGAGCGATTCACAGCGCGCGCTCCAGCCGCGCAGCGAATCCGGCACCGGGTGAGACGAGCGCAAAAACCGCCCTCCGGCGCACTGGGCGCCAGCGCTGAGCACGGCTTCGCCGAGCGCGCAGTTGCAGATAAATGTACCGTTGCAAAAGCGCGTCGCGACGGTGCCGGCATCGAGTGCGCCGCTCGGCCCTTGTGGCCCCGGCTCGCCCGGTTCACCCCGCGCGCCTTGTGGCCCCCGCAGCCCGCGCGGTCCACGCGGCCCCGGTGCCCCGCGCTGGCCGGCAGCCCCGCGTGAGCCGGTCTTTCCCGGTGGTCCCGCCGGTCCCTGCGGGCCGGTATCGCCCTTCGGGCCTGGCGGACCGATCAGATCGGTCGCTGGCCCGACCCATTCGCCATTGGCATCGATCACCGTGCTGCCGGCGATGCTGACGCTGTTGGGGTTGATATCACCGGTGGCGTCGATCGCCTGTATGGCGAAAGGCACACTGCTGAAGGCCAGGCGCGGCGAGAACTCCGGTTCACCGGCCAGCGCCATGCCCAGGCTCAGCGCCGGTTGATCGAAATCACTGGCTACAAAGGGTTCGCTCTCGCCGAGCAGCGCGGCGTAGTAGCCGTCGGAAAACTCGACGCTGAGGGTCTCGGTCCAAATCGGCAGCTCGGCGCTGTAGAGGGTGAAGGTAATCTGCTGCGGCCCCTGCAGGGGCTCGCCAGTGATCTTGTCGACGATGCGCCCGCTGTGGCTGAGCGTCAGCGGTGCGGCCAGGGCCGCGAAGGCGGCCAGTAGCAGCGCGGCGGCGAGCAGCGCGGCGGCGCGTTTGGCGGCCGGGGTGGCCGGGGGGGCCGGGGTGGCCGGGGTGGCCGGGGTGGCCGGGGTGGCGGGGGTGGCCGGGGTGGCCGGGGTGGTCGGGGTGGTCGGGTACGGGCGCTGGCCAGCGGGCCGATGAATGCTGCATGCGGTGGTCATCGCGAAACCTCCGTGTGCGTCGCCTGCGGCATGCGCTGCAGGGTCAGCCGCCCGACGGCGAGGCTGCCCTGGCTGAGTTGCAGGGTGCCGGCGGTGGCGCGGTATGCAGCGCTGCTGGCGAGCAGGGCGGTGCCGCTGTAGCGCGGGGAGTCGACCGTCGCAGCGCTGCCCAGATAGGCGGCGAGCGGCGGCGCGCTCGGGGACGGGTCGTCGTCGCCGACGTGGTCGCTGGCGCTGTTGTTGCCCGGGTCACAGCCGCCCAGGGCGAGCAGCGCCACAGCGCAGCCAATCGTCGGCCAGCGGTGCATGGTGTCGGCCAATTGATGTTATCTCCGTCGCACGTGGCCCATATTTTTCGGACCTTGGCGCGGAGTGTGACATAAGCGACTAACCCTTGCGATATCGACGGTTTATTGGCGCCTTCGCTACCCGGCGGCTGTACTTCGGCCCGCTCAGCCCGGCGCGCGATCGGCTGCGCGACACAGCCCCTTGAGTACCAGATCGCTGTAGCTGACTATGCCGATCACCCGGTCATCCTCCATCACCGGCGCCACCGAGAGACCGAAGCGTTCGAACAGGCGCGCGCAGTAGCGCACATCCAGATGCGGCGGCAGACTGATCAGCGGCTTGGTCATGATCTCGTAGAGGTTGACCCGCTCCGGTGCCTGGTCGCGCGCCAGCACCTTTTTCGCCACGTCGGCGAGCACCACGATGCCGTGCGCATCGTGGGCGTGGCGCTTGCTGACGATTACCAGCGACTTGCCGGAGTCGAGGATCTCGCGCAGGGCATCGGCCACGGTGGACAGCCCGTCCATTTCCAGATAGCCCGCGGTCATCACCTCGCGGGCGCAGATCACCTTGTGTTCGTTCACAGCAGCCCCTCCACGTCGCCGCTCAATTTGCTCGCCTGATGGCTGATGCCGACCGCGTCCTCGACATCGATTTGGAAGGCGATGCCGGTGCCGGGCTTGTCGTCGAATTCGCCGACGCGGCCGATCTCTTCGAGAATCTGCCGGCTCAGATGCTCCTCGACAAGGAACAGCAGCACATCGCGCTGGGTGTCCAGCGACAGGCCGAAGAAGGTCTTCGAGCGCTCCAGCCCCTCGCCGCGAGCGTTGCTGATCACCGTCGCCCCGGTGGCGCCGACCTTGCGCGCGGCCTTGACCACGGCCTCGGTCTTTTCATCCCCCACCAGGGCGAGGATCATCTTGAAGTGCATCTGCTCATCTCCATTGGGTTTATTCGTCGCGCAGCGGTGAGGCGCCATGGCGTCGCCGTCCCCACCACGCAGAAATCTGTGCGTAGGCCATCACCGACATGATCGGGAACAGGCTGGCGAAGGCGATCAGGCCGAAGCCGTCGATCAGCGGGTTGCGCCCCGGCACGGTCTCCGCCAGTCCCAGACCCAGCGCCGCGACCAGCGGCACGGTGACGGTGGAAGTGGTCACGCCGCCCGAGTCGTAGGCCAGCGGCACGATCAGCCGGGGCGCGAAGGTCGTTTGGATCACCACCACGATGTAGCCGGCGATGATGTACCAGTGGATCGGATCACCGACCACGATGCGGTAGGCGCCCAGCGCAATCCCCACCGCCACGCCGATGGCCACCGCGGTGCGCAGCCCCCAGACGCCGATCGCGCCGCCGGAGACTTCATTGGCCTTGATTGCCACGGCGATCAGCGACGGTTCGGCGATGGTGGTCGCAAAGCCGATCAGAAAAGCGAACAGGTAGACCCACAGGTAGTCATCCCAGCTCACCGTGTGCAGCGCTGACTGCACCCACTCGCGGCCGTGCACGAAGGCCGGGTCGGTGAGCTGCGCGGCCATCAGCCGGCCCAGCGGGAACAGCGCCTTCTCCAGCCCGAGCAGAAACAGCGACAGCCCCAGCAGCACCCAGACGAAGCCGATCAGCACCCGGCCGAGATTCGGCGGCGCGCGGCGCAACACCGCGAACTGAAAGCCGAAGATGATCGCCGCGATGGGAAACACATCGCGCAGCGTGGCCAGCAGCACCTCGCCCAATTCCGCGATCAGGCCCATCAGATCAGCATCCCGTAGGCCATCACGAAGATCATCGGCGTCAGCGAGGCGAAGGCGATCAGGCCGAAGCCGTCGATCATCGGATTGCGCCCCTGAATCGACGAGGCCAGCCCCACGCCCAGCGCGGTGACCAGCGGCACGGTGATGGTCGAGGTGGTCACGCCGCCGGAGTCGTAAGCGATGCCGATGATTTCGCGCGGCGCGAAAGCGGTCATCACCACCACCAGCAGGTAGCCGGCGATGATCAGCCACTGGATCGGCCAGCCTTTGAGAATGCGCAGCACGCCGACCACGATCGCCAGCCCCACGGCAAAGGCCACGGTGTAGCGCAGGCCGGAGGCATAGCTGTCGCGCGCCGCCTCACTCTGCTCGATCATGCCGCCGACCGCGGCTACCGCCGCCGCCTCCGCGGCCACCGCGATCAGCGCCGGCTCCGCCACCGTGGTGCCGAAACCCAGTGCAAAGGCGAAGGTCAGCAGCCAGAACACGCTGCCCTTGCGGGCGAAAGCGTGGGCCATGGATTCGCCGATGGGGAACAGGCCCTGCTCCAGCCCGTGGATGAAAAAGGTCAGCCCGAGCACCACGAACAGCACGCCGAGCAGCAACTCCGCCACATTCGGCAGCGGTTGCTGCAGCACGATCAGCTGGAAGAACAGCACCACGGCGAGAATCGGCGCCAGATCGCGCAGACTGCCGAGCATGGCGCGGGAGAGCTTGCGGATGGTGCTGAGCAAGTGAACGTCCTTGGCGAGCCAGATGCGTGTATAGCACACCCGTGTTTCATCAATGCTGATTTGCGGCAGCCCCTGCTGCCGCGCGCATTCAATCGGCTGCCGGCCGCCTGAGCATGATCACCCACCACTGCATTTCCAGCGTCGGCGCACCATTCGCCGCGGCGGTTAGTTGAAGGCGCAGATAGCCGCGATCGTCGCGCGTTGAGGAGGGGCGCTTTTCCAGCAGCGTGGCGACCGCATCCAGGGTTTCACCGGGATACCAGGGGCGCGGCCACTTGATGCTGTCGATGCCCGGTGCGCCGACCGCGTGAGCATCCACGAATACGTCGCGACACAGGGTTACGAAGCAGTGCAGCTGGGTCTGAAAACCGGAGGCGACCAGGCCGCCGAAGTGGGTTTTTTTCGCTTCCTCTTCGCTCAGATGAAAGCGCTGCGGATCATATTGCTCGGCGAAAGCGACGATCTCTTGCGCGCTCAAACCCGGAACCTGATATTGGTAAGAAAAGCCCTCGGGAAAGTCCTCGTAATATTCCAAGGGATGGCCTCCTTTTGCGGCTGGGCTGGCGCCGGGCGACACGGCGTGCACCCGTTGTACCATTTTGTCTGGCGGCTGCGAACCACGGGCCTACTGCGAATTTTTTTCGGCCGCTTCGCGAAGCATCGCCTGCAACTCGGGGATGTTTTCCTGAACGCGCCGCATGCCGATTTGCGCGCCTTTGGAGAAAAGCTCGGGCATTTTCTGCAGCGCTTTCTGGCCGGTCGGCGTTTCGTAAAATGCGCTGATCTCCCCCAGCTCGTCGGTCGTAAATGTCTCGGCGTAGACGGCGACCATCTCCGGCTTCAGGCTCTGCCAACTGAGATGCTTGTTAAGGAATTCCAGCATCACCTCTCTGAATTGCGCCAGCTGCGGATTCTGTGCCAGCTGGGCGGCCAGCGATTGCTCGACCATCTGATCGAACACGTTATCCATGTTCATCAGCTTGAGCAGTCGCTCCGCCGCTGCCTCGGAGTCCGAGGAATGGGCGGGCAGATGCCACGCCGACAGGGTGAACAGTACGATTGCATAAGTGACATTTCTCATCGGTTTCTCCTCGCTACTATGGATTTTGCCCCGTTGTATAGCTGGTTTGCGTGGCTGCCAGCCCCGCATTGCAGGTGCTGGCCGGGGCGGCAATCAGGATAGCCATTCAGGCGCGATACCCGGCGAGCAGTGCCGCCCAGCCGGGCTCGCAGAAGTGCAGTTGTCGGTGCTGATCCGCGAGCTTGTCCAGCGAGCGCCGCAGCCGCGCCAGATTGGCGGCTTTCCAGCGCCTGCCGGCGCGCCAGTCGCCGCGATCGAAATCGATCAGCCAGCAGCCGCCGTCGGCATCGATCAGGATATTGTTGGCGTTGAGATCGGCGTGGTGGATGCCGGCATCGTGAAAGCGGCGGATGGTCGCGCCGATCCGCGCCCAGAGTGCCGCCGGCAGCGCCGCTTGGCACAGCCGCTCGGCCAGCGTCCGTGCATCGGCTATGCGCGCGGTGATCAGATCGTTGCGATAGCTGCAGCCGCGCCGCTGCACCCGCGCCGCCAGCGGCCGCGGCACCGGCAAGCCCAGCTCGGCGAGCTGTAGCAGCAGGCTGAATTCGCGCATCGCGCGGCAGCGCTGCAGGCCGAGCCACAGGTAGCGATCAGTGGACAGTTTCGCCGCCAGCCCGCCGCGCCGGTAGTGGCGCAGCACGTATTCGCCGCGATTGCCGTCGCCGGCGTCGTGGGCGAACAGCCAGGCGGTGCCGCGACCGAGGGCATTGTCGCTGAGCAGGCGTCCGGCGGCGCGCAGCCGGGTCGGCTCGAACAGCCAGTCGGGAACCGCGCAACCGGGGGCGCGGAGGATGAAATCGCCGCCGTTTGCGAGGCCATCTGCGGCCTCTGCGCCGCTGTCATCGGCGCCATTTGCGCTGTTTGTGTCGCCGGCGGTGCCGCGTCCGCTGCTCATCCGAGTGGATTCTCCCCGCGTGCTAAGATCGCCGCCCCGCCACTTGCGAGCCGGCCGCCGATGATCGCCAATCCGCCCGACAGCCTGTGCATTCTGCGTCTCTCCGCACTGGGCGATGTCTGCCATCTGCTACCGGTGGTGCGCAGCCTGCAGGCCGAGTGGCCGGACACCCGGCTGACCTGGATCGTCGGCAAGCTGGAGGCGCAATTGCTGGCCGGCGTCGAAGGCGTGGAGTTTATCACCTTCGACAAGTCCGCCGGCTGGGCCGCGCAGCGCGAGCTGCGCCGCCAGTTGCGCGGCCGGCGCTTCGATGTGCTGCTGCACATGCAGGCGGCGATGCGCGCCAATCTCGCCAGTCTGGCGGTGCGCGCGCCGCTGCGCGTCGGCTTTGATCGACTGCGCTCGCGCGACGCCGCCTGGCTGTTCGCCAACCGCCACATCGACTACCGACGCGGCGAGCATGTGCTGGAGAGCTTCTTCGGCTTCGCCCGCGCGCTGGGCGTCGAGCGCCGCCTGCTGCGCTGGGATATCCCCATCGCCGCGGCCGATCTGGCCTTCGCAGCGGAGCTGCTCGGCGACGCGCCGACACTGCTGATCAACCCCTGCACCAGCGCCAAGGCGAAGAATCCGCGCGGCTGGATCGTCGAGCGCTACGCGCGGGTCGCCGAACAGGCGGTGGAGGAGTTCGGCCTGCAGGTGGCGCTCAGCGGTGGCCC
Organism: uncultured Chromatiales bacterium; assembly: GCA_965602395.1. Taxonomy (GTDB): domain Bacteria; phylum Pseudomonadota; class Gammaproteobacteria; order CBFCYW01; family CBFCYW01; genus CBFCYW01. The sequence goes on along the minus strand of CBFCYW010000011.1, from coordinate 24,251 downwards.
GGCCCGGGCCGAGCGCGAAATGGCTGAGCGCATCGCCGCCGAGTGCCGCGTGCCTTTGCTCGATCTGGTCGGCCGCACCAATCTCAAGCAGATGCTCGCCCTGTTGCAGCGCGCGCGCGCCGTGCTCGCCCCGGACACCGGTCCGGCGCACATGGCCACGGCGGTGGGCACGCCGGTGATCGGCCTCTACATGAGCACCGATCCGCGCCGCGCCGGCCCCTATCTGTCGCGGCGCTGGACGGTTGATCGCTACCCGGACGCGATCCGCCGCTACTTCGGCAAAGCGGTGGATGAAGTGCCCTTCGGCCAGCGCGTGCGCGACCCCGCGGCGGCCGAGCTGATCTCGGTCGAAGATGTCATCGAGCGCCTGCGCGCACTGGCCGCGGCCGGCTATCCGCGCGGCGCCGACAGAGCCGACTGAGCCACCTCGCGCGGCTGCGAGTGCCGCGCTGCCGATACCTCCGCCATCCCCGGCGACGTCGATCCAGCAGCCATCACCCGATTGGACCAGTCGTTATCAGCCGGCCGCCAACGGGCTGCCGGAGGCTGGCGAAAAGTTGCTCCAAGCGGCGGATTATTGACGAGATTGGTGCCGCGCGGATCGTGATGCGCATCTCGGGAGCTTTGCCTTCGCGATCATTAAACTCCGGTAACACAAGACATGGTTAGCGCCGCTGGCGATGGCCATCAGCACATTCCGGCATCCGCTCAAGCGAAGGAGCTCGCATGGCGCTGCGACAGACAGAAAAAAAGAACTGCCACGATCCGCGTGACTTGCAGGCGCGTTTTGCGCTGCCTCGTCCGCGTCTCATTGCCGCCCTCGATGACGCCTTCCGGCGGCGCCCGGCGGTACTCGTCGAAGCGCGCGCCGGGCAGGGCAAGAGCTGGCTGGCCGCCCAGTATCTGCAACAGTGGGATGGTACCCGCTGCTGGTTCGACGTCGGCGCGGCGCGCGGTCACGCGCTGATAGCGCTGTGGGAGGCGCTGGCGCAGCGCCTCGCGCAGATGCCCGCCGCGCCGCGCGAGCGGGCGCTGCCGAGCTGCCCGCAGGCGCGCTGCGACGCACTGATTACCGCGCTGCAGGGCGCGCTGCAGCGGCGCGGCGGCGACCGGCTGCTGCTGGTGATCGACGGCGCTGAGGCATGGCTCGCGCAGCCATCGGGGCGGCAGCTGCTGGCGCGTTTGCTGGGCGCCGCCGACACCGGCCTGCATCTGCTGATCACCGCGCGTCCCGGCGCCGCCGCGCGACTCGCCGCCGAGCCGGCTTTGGCGGCGGGTCGCTCGCTGGCGCAGCTGGATGGCGCCGAGCTGGATTTCTCCGCCGACGAATTGCTGCGTTACTGCGAACGCAGGCACGGCGTCCGCCCCGGCCCGGGCCGGGCCGAGTGGTTGCTCGCCGAGACGCGCGGCTGGCCGCAGGGACTGGTCATGCTGGCGCCACTGCTGGGCGCCGCGATGGACGCAGACGAGGCCGCAGCGCGGCGCGATCAGCTCGCCGCGCGCCTCTGCGAGTATTTCGACACCCGGCTGCTGCAGCCGCTGGCGCCAGCCGCGCGGCAGCGCTTGTGCCGGCGCGCGCTGTTCGATGTCGGTGACGAGGCGTTCGTCGCCGATCTGCTCGGCGCCGCCGACGGCGAACAGGCCATCCTCGATGGCGCCGGCTTCATCGATTCCGCCGGCCGCCTGCACCCCCAGCTGCGTCGCGCCCTCGCTGCGCTGGCGATGCGCGAGCTGCGCCCCGGTGCGCGCCGCGAGCTGCATTTGCGCGCCGCGCTGCGACTTTTCGCGCTCGGCAGATGGAGCACTGCGGCGCGCTACGCGCTGGCCGCCGGCGAGCTGGCGCTCGCCGAGCACGCCCTCGCCGCCAGCCGCGGCGCACTGCTCGGCAGCGGCACCGACCACGGCCTGTGCCGCGCTCTGCTGCGCGCCGGCAGCGGCAGCCTGGCCAGCTACCCGCAGTTGCTGATGCACCGCGCCAGCCTGTGCCGCAGCGCGAGTCGCGCCGATTGCGGCAGCTGCCCGGGTGCCGGCGGCCGCTGCGGCGAGATCGACCCGGCGCTTGCGGTGTATGCGCTGGAGCACGCCGTGCGCCTGTTCGCCGAGCGCGGCGAGTGCGGCGGCGAGCTGCTGGCGCACACCGAGCTGCTGCGCCAGCTGGTATTGCTCGATAGCCGCCACGGTGCCGCCATGCCCAGCTATCAGCGGGCACTGGTCTTGTGGCGCCGCCACGCTCCGCTCGACGCGGGCCGCGACAGCGATGCCGCCGGCAGCGGCGAGGCCGGCGAGCCGAGGCGCAACGCCGGGCTGGCTGCCGCGCCCCTGGCTGCCGCGCCCCTGGCTGAGGCGCCCCTGGCTGAGGCGCCCCTGGCCAGCACCGCGGTCAGCCGACTGGGCGCGGCTCTGGGTATCGCCGGGCTGCTGCTCTGCGGCGATCGGCACAACGCCCTGCACCAGCTGGATGCGGCGGTGGCGCAGGCGGTGCACAGCGCCGATCTGCCGACCGAGGTGGATGCCCGCTGTCTGCGCCTGCAAGCGCTATTGATGCTGGGTCGCAACCAGGCGGCGAGTGCCGATCTGGAGGTGCTGCAGGCCTGTTTACAGACCCCGGCGGCGGCCGGGCTGATCGGCCCCGAGCTGCGCGTGCGCGCATCGTTGGCGCAGTTCGAATGGCTCTGGCAGCGCGGCGAGTGCGGCGCTTTCGGTACGGATTGCGCGCGCCGTCTGGAGGAGCTGCTGGCGCAGTTGCCGGCGGGCTTGCCGAGCGGCGCGCGCGCCCGCCAGTGGCTGCTTCTGCGGCGCATCGAGCAGCAGCTCGGCAGCGGCGATCTGGCCGCCGCCGAGCAATCTCTGCAAGCGCCGCTGCAGGCATCGCACAGCATCGACAACGATCTGCTGCGCGGCCATCTGCTGGCGCGCCGCGGATTGCTTCACGCCCTCGCCGGGCGGGAGGCGGCAGCGCGCAGCGATGCCCGTGAAGCCGCCGCTCTGCACAGCGCCAGCGGCGGCCACTGCCAGATCCTCGACAGCCATCTGGCGCTGGCCGCGGTATATCTGCAGCTGGGCGACTGGCAGGAGGCCGAGACCCGCATCAACGAGGCGCTGCGCGACGCCGAGCGCTTCGGCCTGCGTGCCCTGCAGGCCGGTGCACTGCTGCAGCGTGCGCTGCTCTGGCTGGGCCGCGACGACGCCGGCCGCGCCGCGCAGGATGCCGGCGACTGGCTGCGGCTGATGCGCGAGCAGCAGCTGCGCCGGCATCCTGGCTGGTTGTCCGAAAGCGTGGCGAAGGTGCTCGAATTCGCGTTCGCCGAGCGCCTGGATGTGGCGCTGGTGCGCGAGCTGGCGAGCGGCATCGGCCGCGGTTTCGATGCGCGCGGACGCGCCGTGCCGCTGCTGCGGGTGCGCAGTCTGGGCGGCTTCGAGTTCGCCATCGACGACGTCAGGCGGCTGTCGCAGGGTGATTTCACCGCGGCGCAGCGCAAGCTGCTGGCGCTGCTGCTGGCCAGCCCCGAGCACGCGCTGCCGCAGTCGCAAATCCAGCGCAGGCTGTGGCCGGACAGCTCGGCGGACGCAGCCCGCAGCGAGCTGCAAAGGCTGCTCTCGCAGCTGCGCGAGCTGTTCGATCAGCGACTTGCGCCGTCCTGCGGTGCGGCTTGTCTGAGCTTGCGCCGCGGCGTGCTGAGCCTTGAGAACATCGTCTCTGACGTCGCCGAGTTCGAGCGCGCCGGCATCACTGCCGAAGTCTGTCTGGCCGATCGGCCGTGGCAGGCGCAATGGCATCTGCGGCGCGCCCTGGCCATCTGGCGTGGGCATTTCTGCCCGGGGGTGGAAGGGCTGCCGTGCGTCTCGGGGATGCGTGCGCAACTGCTCGACCAGCATGCCCGCTACTGCCGGAATTACACTGAACTGGCAGAGCGCTGTGGATGCTCGCGCCAGGCGGCGGCACTGATCTGGGAGCATTTTCAGAGCTGCGCAGCGGATCGCGAGCTGGCCGACCGCCTGTGGCTGTTGTACGCGCGTCTGCGGCGCTCCGATGCGGGGCCTGAGCAGCGTGCGCCTGAGGCGGCCGAAGCGAGGCTGGTGCAGTCGGCCTGAGTGCCGTTGGCCCGCTGTGATCCGCTTGCTGCGACGGTCGGTGAAGGGGGGAGAAAGGAGGAAAATAAAGGGGGCAAAGCAGGTGGCAGCCACTTGCAGAACTGTCGCGGGAAATAACCACAAGCCGAGATCACAAGCTACAGCCCGGGGGTGGGGCGATGGCTGTCGGCACCTTATGCGCGGTATTCGCTGCGCACTCTTGTTGCGGCGCCGTGTGCGCCGCAGGTCTTTTGCGCTACCGCAAACGCCGCTGGCGGCGCGCCGCTCGCCGCTCAGCTGACCTGGATATGCCAGGGCTCGTGGGCCACGCCCCAGGGGTTGTCGGCGGGGTAGCGCTGCACCGCGTAGTCCAGCCTTGCGATGTGCCGCGCGGCGTCGGTATCGAGAAAGGCGTCGGTGAAATTGGCGCCGCCGAGGCCGGCGACGCCGACGTCGAAATCGCCGCTCGCGTGATAGGAGTGGCCCGGCGGCGCGACCCAGTGCGTGGCTGCGGCGTAGTCGCCATCGGTGGCCAGCAGGCGGTCGCAGAATAGCTGTGCCTGCTTGAGGTGATTGCGCACCCCGGAGGTCAGCAGCAGTTCCTCGCCGATGTCGCATTGCAAGCGGGCGAACAGTCGCTCGGCGGCGCCGCGGTAGAGGTAGTGGCCGCTGCCGCGGATTTTGCTGACTTCGCTGTCGTCGATGCGCTGCGCCAGATCGTCGCTGACGCGCGGTCCGTGAAAGCCCCAGGGGGCGGGATCTGTGTGGAAGAAGTGCTCCAGCAGGGCGAGTTCGTCGGCCTCGAAGGCGCCGACCCGCTGGTATCGCCGGGCCAGTTTGCGCGCCTGATCCAGGTCGACCAGATTGAAGCGTGCGTAGCCGACCAGCTGGCGCAGGCGGTGCAGGCGCGCGGCGAGATTGGCAAGTGTCGGCAGGCGGTCGCGTTCGAGCAGCGACGGCGGTAGTGGGTCGCGCGGCGCGGCGCCCGCGCGGCCGGTGCAGATGGCGCAGGCGCCGATGCCGGTGAGCAGAAAATGGCGTCGATTCACGGCAGCTCGCAGGCTGTGGTCCGCGTTCGAGTGTACGTGGCGGCGGCGGCCGTGCAAGTTTCCGTTTCCACGGCTGTGGCCTGTGGCACGGCGCTGGCGACGGCTTGCCGGCTGCCCGGATGGTGCCGATTGGGTTATAGTCGCCGGCCAGCGAAGCCTGCCCCACGCTGGAGGACTGCAGCATGAATATCCCCGCAGATCTGCGCTACGCGCAGAGCCACGAGTGGTCGCGGCTCAATGGCGACGGTTCGGTAACCGTCGGCATCAGCGATCACGCCCAGGAACAGCTCGGCGATCTGGTATTCGTCGAGATGCCCGACACCGATGGCGAGCTGATCGCCGGTGAGGCCTGTGCGGTGGTCGAGTCGGTGAAGGCCGCCTCGGACATCTACGCGCCGCTCGATGGCAAGGTGCTGGAGATCAACGAGCGCCTCGGCGACCAGCCCGAACTGGTCAACGAAGACCCCTACGGCGAGGGCTGGTTGTTTCGCCTGATGCCCGCGGACGCGACCGGGCTGGATGATCTGCTCGACGCCGATGCCTATGCCAGCGCGGTGGCCGCTGGCGACGGCTGAGTCGGCGCAGCCACGCGCACCGCTTGTGGTCGCTGGCGAGGGATTGCCCGAGCCGCCGCGTCCGGCGCTCGCGCCCGGGCGGGTGAATCGGTGGTCAATGCGGGAGATCGACATGGCTTACAGCGGAAATACCGGCCTGCGTCGGCTGCGTTCGGCCCTTTGCTACTCCGGCCGCGGCATGCTCGCAGCCTGGCGCTGCGAAGAGGCGTTTCGCCAGCAGGTGGTGCTCTGTGCGATTCTGCTGCCACTGGGTTTCTGGCTGGGCGATAGCCCGGTCGAGCGCGCGCTGCTGGCTGGCAGCGCCCTGTTTCCGCCGATTGTCGAATTGCTCAACTCCGCGGTCGAAGCGGCCATCGACCGGATCGGGCCGGAGCGGCACGAACTCAGCGCCCGCGCCAAGGACATGGCCTCTGCCGCAGTCAGTCTCAGCCTGCTGATGGTCGCGGTGATCTGGCTCGCCGTGCTGCTGTGAGGGGCGCCGCGATCACCGCCTTTGGGCGCGAGCTGTTCGCCGGCATCGCCCGCCATCGCCTCACCCAGCAGGCCGCGGCACTGACCTTCACCAGCCTGCTGGCGATCGTGCCGACGATCACTCTGGCGCTGCTGCTGGTGGCCGCGGTGCCCGGCGCACAGGCCTGGTGGCAGCGCGCTGAATTACAACTGTTCGCTCAGCTGGTGCCCACCGCCGGGGACAGCATCCGCGAGTACATGGGGCGTTTCACCGAACAGGCCGGTGGCTTGCGCAGCGTCTCGCTGGCGGCGCTGGCGGTTGCCGTGTTCGCTCTCGCCCGCGGCATCACCGGCGCCTTCCACGACATCTGGGAAGCCGCGGAGCGGCCCAGCCTGCGCAAGGCGCTGGCGGTGCTGGTCGCGTTGATCGTCGCGCCGTTGCTGGTCGCCACCAGCCTGGCGCTGACCTCATTCCTGGTCGCCCTGCCGCTGGTCCGCGAGATGGATGCGGCGCTGCCCGCCGGCTTCGGCTTGCTGGCGCTGCTTCCCTACGCGTTCACGGTGCTCGCCTTCGCCCTGTTGTACCGCCTGTTGCCGCCGCGTGCCGCGCTGCGCGACTGCCGCCACTGCGCGCTGATCGCGGCGCTGGTGGCAGCGGTGCTGTTCGAGCTGGCCAAGCGCGGCTTTGCCCTTTACATCAGCCTGTTCCCTACTTACGAGCTGGTTTACGGCGCCTTTTCGGCGATTCCCGTGCTGCTCGTCTGGGTCTATCTGTCGTGGTTGATCGTGCTGTTCGGCGCGGAGCTGGCGCGCACGCTGACGGCGCTGTTCGGCGATGCCGGCCGGCGCGCACGCCGGCTCGATGGCGGCGATGCGGCATAGCTCGCGTCGCGGCGCGGCGGGCCCTCAGTCGTTGCCGGGGGCGACCCGCAGGCGCGCCACGCGCGGCGCGTATTCGGCCAATTGGCGGCGCAATTCCTGGCGCCGTGGATGGCTGTCCAGATAGTTGATCAGCTCGCCGAGGGTGTGTTCGGCACCGCCTTTGTCGTGCAGGTAGAGTTGCATGTCGAGGCGCAGCAAAGGCAGGTGGAAGAACAATTGGTCGCGCAGCCGGGAGCGTTCCGGGTGTTCCTCCGGAAGGCTGCTGAGCGCGCGTGAGAGCAGGCCGTGGGCGGATTCGAAGTCACCGGTCATCATCGCCAGTCGAGCGCGTCGTTCCAGCCGATGCGCCGGGCTGAAGGCGGCGCTGGACTGCCCGTCACCGCTGGCGCTCGGTTTCTGCACTGAATCCACCCAGCTCTGCGAGTCGGCGTCGCCGGCGGCGCGCTCTGCGCTGGCACCGGTCTCGGTGCCAGCGCCATTGCCGGGTTCGTCGGCGCCGCGCTCGCCGGCCTGGTGGTCGGACTCGGCGCCGGAGTCCGCCGCTTGCGCCGGCAGTACCGGTCGGCCGTCCAGCCAGAGGCTGCCGGAGGCCAGCAGGCAGCGGCCGCCGAGGCTGGCTTCGACCTCCAGTCGCTCGCCGTGCAGCCGGTAGCTGGCGATCCGCGACCAGGTGCGCCAGCGCGGCCCGCCGATGTCCAGATCGGCGCGCGAGATCAGCTTGCCATCGACGAACCAGTCGTGCAGCACCGTCTCGCCCTGGGCGTCGCGCAGCTCGGTGAACAGGAAGACTGTGCGCACGCTGCGCGGCAGGCGATTGAGCCAGTCCACCGGCTCGCGGTCGATGATGTCACTGCTGATGATCAGCCGCTCAATGCGCGGCTGGCCATCGACCAGCGAGCAGGGCGGCAGGCTGCCGGGGCTGCTCTGGTTGCGCGGCGCAGCTTGCGCCAGCGGCGCCGCGAGCACCGCACTCGCGGCGATGGCCGCTGCGGTCGCCAACGCTTTTGCCGGGTGTCTTGCCATCATCGCTACGCCTATCCCAGCAGCATGCGCGCGCCGACCACCAGCAACAGCGCGGCGAAGACGCGTTTCAGCGTCGCGGTGGGCAGACTGTGGGCGAGTTTCGCGCCGAGCGGCGCACACAGTGCGCTGGCGACGGCGATGCCGATAAAGCCCGGCCAGTAGAGATAGCCGGTCGACCAGGCTGGCAGGTCGATCTCGTCGAGCCCGGCGAGGACGAAGCCGAGGCTGCCGGCCAGGGCGATCGGCAGGCCGCAGGCGGCGGAGGTGGCGACGGCATTTTTCATCTGCGTGTTGCACCAGGCGAGAAACGGCACGGTCAGCGAGCCGCCGCCGATGCCGACCAGCGCCGAGAAGCCGCCGATCACCCCGCCGGCGGCCAGCAGGCCGCCGCCGCCGGGCAGTTCGCGATGCGCCTGCGGCGGGCGGCCGAAGAGCATGTGCGCGGCGATCACCAGCAGAAAGACACCGAAGACCAGGCGCAGTTCATCGGAGGAAATGCTGTCGGCCAGCAGTGCGCCGAGCGCCGCGCCGAGCAGGATGCCCGGCGTCATCCGCGCCACCACCGGCCAGAGCACCGCGCCGCGGCGGTGGTGGGCGTGGATCGAGGACAGCGAGGTGGTCACGATGGTTGCCAGCGAGGTGCCCACGGCGAGTTGCATCAGGTGTTCACCGGGCAGTGCCTGCCAGCCGAAAGACAGCGCCAGCGCGGGCACGATGACCACCCCGCCGCCGACCCCGAGCAGGCCGGCGAGCACGCCGGCGAAAGCGCCGACGAGTAGGTACAGGGTGAGCATCGTCAGCACGTTCAGGCGATCTGGCCGAGTGCGTCGTGCGCGGCTGCAATGGTGGCATCGATGTCTTCGTGGCTGTGCGCGGCGGAGACGAAGCCGGCCTCGAAGGCCGCCGGTGCCAGGTACACGCCGGCGTCGAGCATGGCGTGGAAGAAGCGGTTGAAGCGCTCGGTATCGCAGGCCATGACCTGATCGAAACGGCTGACCTGCTGGTCGGTAAAGAACAGGCCGAACATCGCACCGACGCGGTTGGCGGTCATCGCTACGCCGGCGTCTTTGGCGGCGGCGAGCACCCCCTCGACCAAGGCGCTGGTCTTGGCCGCGACGGCCTCGTGGAAGCCGGGTTCACTGATCAGCTCGAGGGTTTTCAGGCCCGCGGCCATCGCCACCGGGCAGCCGGAGAGGGTGCCGGCCTGGTACACCGGGCCGGTCGGGGCGATGTGCTCCATCACCTCGCGGCGACCACCGAAGGCGCCGACCGGCATGCCGCCGCCGACGATCTTGCCCAGCGTGGTCAGATCGGGCTTGATGCCGTAGACGCTCTGTGCGCCGCCGAGGGCGACGCGAAAGCCGGTCATCACTTCGTCGAGGATCAGCAGCGCGCCGCTGGCGTCGCAGACCTCGCGCAGGGTGTCGAGGAAGCCCGGCAGCGGCGGCACGCAGTTCATGTTGCCGGCCACCGGCTCGACGATGATGCAGGCCACTTGGTCGCCGATCCTGGCGAAGGTGTCGCGCACCTGCTGGGCGTCGTTGTAGGTCAGGGTGACGGTGTGCTCGGCGAGGCAGGCCGGCACGCCCGGCGAGCTGGGCACGCCGAGGGTCAGCGCGCCGGAGCCGGCCTTCACCAGCAGCGAATCCGAGTGGCCGTGGTAGCAGCCTTCGAACTTGACGATCTTGTCGCGGCCGGTGAAGCCGCGCGCCAGGCGGATCGCGCTCATCGTCGCCTCGGTGCCGGAGCTGACGAAGCGGACCATCTCGATCGACGGCACCAGCGCGGCGACGCGCTCGGCCATCTGCGTCTCCAGCTCGCAGGGCGCGCCGAAGGACAGGCCGCGCGCGGCGCTCTCCTGCACCGCGGCGATCACTTCGGGGTGGGCGTGGCCGAGAATCATCGGCCCCCAGGAGCCGACGTAGTCGATGTAGCGCTTGCCGTCCGCATCGTAGAGATAGGCGCCGGCGGCGTGCTCGACGAACACCGGCGTGCCGCCGACGGCGCGGAAGGCGCGCACCGGCGAGTTCACGCCGCCGGGAATGACGCGTTGCGCGGCGTGGAACAGGTTGGCGGAGTCGCTCATCGGGAACCTCTTGTGAACTGGGCGGATAAAGCCCCGAATTCTAACCGATTTGTCCGCGATTGAACGCTTGCTTGGTGACCGGTGCTTGACTTTGTGCGCGACGTCGCGTCGCGTGCCGCGATGCGCCGTGTGGCGGCCTGTCGCGCGGCGAGAGCTGCTCGCTCGCCGGCTGCTCAGCGGGTTGGGGCTGCGTCCTGCGGTTCGCTGTCCGCAGCGAGGGGGGCATCGCCGCCGTGGGGCGTGCTCGGGGCGGGCGACGCGGCGGCGTGAAACAGGCGCTCGAAGCGCGCGGCAACGGACTGGATGCCGAGGCACTGCCCGGCGGTGGCGGCGGCGGTTGCCGAGGCTTTGTCGGCGGTGCTGAACAACCCGCCGATCACCGCCAGCATATCCGCGCCGGCAGCGACCAGCTCGGCGGCGTTGTCCAGGGTTATCCCGCCGATGGCGCACACCGGCAGCCCGGTGCGGCGGTGTGCTTCGCGCAGCAGGCGCGGGTAGGCGCGCACCGCCTGCGGCTTGTTGGCGGAGGGGAAGAAAGCGCCGAAGGCGACGTAGTCGGCGCCGTGTCTGGCGGCTGTCTCGGCCAGTGCCACGGCGTTGTAGCAGCTGGCGCCGATGATCGCCCGCGGGCCCAGCTCGCGGCGCACGTAGCCCAGTGCGGTGTCCTCGCGACCGAGGTGTACGCCGTCGGCGCCGATCGCCGCGCACAGCTTGTAGTCGTCGTTGATCAGCAGCGGCACGCGGTGGTCGCGGCACAGTTCGAGCAGCTCGCCGGCTTCGGCGAGGCGGCGCGAGGTATCGCCGGATTTGTCCCGATACTGCACCAGCCGCGCACCGCCGCGCAGCGCGGCGTCGACGCTCGCGGCCAGCTGACTGGGGGGAATCGCCGCGGTATCGGCGATGGCGTAGAGGCCGCGCAGTGGCGTGCGTCGCGAGGCGGATATGTCCATTGGGTGAATGATCCTGGCTAGCGTCTCTTTGTACACTGTCGGCGCGGGTTGTGACAATCGTCACATTTTGAGTCCGCTTGTAGGCATTGGCGTACGAGGCTGTGAGGCTGGCGCCGGTGCAGCGCGGCGACGCCGGATTAGCATGCGCGGTTCGCCACCATTGCCAGAAATACAGGAAAGTGACATGCAGCAAGGCAAAACCCTGAGCCAGTTTCTCAGCGCGGCGCAGCGCGCCGGACAGCCCCTCGACGATGATCTCCTGCGCCTGCTGGAGGGCGTCGCCACCGCCTGCAAGATCATCGGCGACGGCGTCAACAAGGGCGGTCTGGCCGGGGTGCTGGGCAGCGCCGGCTCGGAGAACGTGCAGGGCGAGACGCAGAAGAAGCTCGACATCATCGCCAACGACGTGCTGCTGGAGAGCATGGCGCGCTCCGGCACGGTGGCGGCGATGGGCTCGGAGGAGCTGGATGACATCTCCCCGGTGCCGGCGGCCCAGCGCGGCCGCTACCTGCTGGTCTTCGATCCGCTCGACGGCTCATCGAACATCGACGTCAACGTTTCCATCGGCACCATTTTTTCGGTGTTGCGGGCGTCGGACGGCGAGCCGACGGCGGCCGATTTCCTGCAGCCGGGCAGTGCCCAGGTCGCCGCCGGCTATTGCGTCTACGGCCCGCAGACCACGCTGGTGCTGACCACTGGCGATGGCGTCGATGCCTTCACGCTGGATCGCGACGTCGGCGAGTTCATCCTCAGCGGCGAGCGTTTGCAGATCCCGGCGGACACCCGCGAATTCGCCATCAACGCCTCCTACATGCGCCACTGGGAGGCGCCGGTGCGGCGCTACATCGACGAATGTCTGGCCGGCAGCAGCGGTGCGCGCGGCGAAGACTTCAACATGCGCTGGGTGGCCTCGATGGTCGCCGACGCGCACCGCGTCATGTCGCGTGGCGGGATCTTCATGTACCCGGTCGACCAGCGCATGCACGACAAGGGTGTGGCCGGCAAGCTGCGGCTGCTCTACGAAGCCAATCCGATGGCTCTGGTGGTCGAGCAGGCCGGCGGCGCGGCCAGCACCGGGCGCGGGCGCATCCTCGATATCCGGCCCGACAGCCTGCACCAGCGGGTGCCGGTGATTCTCGGCTCGCGCAACGAGGTCGAGCGGGTGGTCGCCTACCACGCCGAATCGGACTGAGCGCACAGTGAGCGGCGCGACGCCCTTCTGGCACAAGCCGCTGGCCGAGATGAGCGCGGCCGAGTGGGAATCGCTGTGCGACGGCTGCGGGCGCTGCTGTTTGCACAAGCTGGAGGACGAAGACAGCGGTGAGCTGCACTACACGCGCATCGCCTGCTATCTGCTGGATGTGCGCAGCTGTCGCTGTCGCGACTACCCCGAGCGCTTCTCCCGCGTGCCCGACTGCTTGCAGGTGCACGCGCAAATGGGCGAGCAGTGGCAATGGCTGCCGCCCAGCTGCGCCTACCGGCGCCTCGCCGAGGGTCGCGACCTGGCCGACTGGCATCCGCTGCGCTCCGGCGACCCGCACTCGGTGCACCGCGCCGGCATCTCGGTGCGCGGCCGGGCGATTTCCGAGGAGCACGTCCACCCCAGCCTGTATGTCGAGCAGATCGTGCACTTTGACGAGCGCGACTGAGCGCGCGCCGCGCGCCGCGATGTGAGCCAGTTCGGCGCCCGCAGCGGCGTGGTTTGCGCAGCGTCGAATCTGCGCCGATAATCCGTAGCACCACCCGGCCCGCCACCCGGCGGCCACCGGCACGCGGCGCCAGTGACGGCACGGCCCGCGTCCATAGACGGAGAAGCACATGACTACAGTAGAATCGGAAGTCGGCAACAGCGCAGATACGGATCGCCGTCAGCGCCTGCAGCGCACCATCGCCGAGCTGCTCGAAGAGCGCCAGCAGCTGCTCGTCGGCTACTGCAGGCTGGCCGGCATCAGCACCTTCGAGCGCCGCGAAAGCGAAGCCAAAGCGGTGCATCCGGATGCCCTGCAGCGCTTTTTGCAGCTGCTGGTCGACTACACCGCACTGGGCCATTTCGAGATCTACCAACGCATCATCGATGGCAAGGAGCGCCGCGCCCAAGTGCGCCAGGTGGCCGCCGAGGTGTACCCGGCGATCGCTGAATCCACCGATTTTCTGGTCGACTTCAACGATAAATACGAAGATTTTGACGGCGACGATGAACTCGACAGCCTGGCCGAAGACCTCTCCCGCCTCGGCCAGCTGCTGGCGGTGCGCAGCGAGCTTGAGGATCGCATCCTCGAAGCCCTGCAGAGTTCCGCGCGCAGTTGAGGGCCGGGTCGCGCGTGTGCCCCGGTGCCACCAGCCTGCCGGTGGAGGCCGCTCTGGATCGCGCCAGCGGCCTGTGCGCGGCGCGCGGCGCGCGTTTTACAGCGCTGCGCCGGCGCGTTTTCGCGCTGGTCTGTGAGGCCGAGCGCCCGGTCGGCGCCTATGACCTGCTGGAGCGTCTCACCGACGCCGATGGCCGTCGCGCCCAGCCACCGACCGTGTACCGCGCGCTGGATTTCCTGCAGAGCCAGGGGCTGATCCACCGCCTCGCCAGCAACAACACCTACCTCGCCTGCGTGCACCCGGAGGAGGGCCACGCCAGCGTGTTTCTGGTCTGCCGCCGCTGCGGCCGCGCCAGCGAGCTGGAGAGCACCGCGGTGGACGCTGCCATCGGCCAGCTCGCCACGCAATCCGGCTTCTCCGTCGAGCATTCGGTGATGGAGCTGGCCGGGCTGTGCGAGCTGTGCCGCGGCCACCGCCACCGCCCGGCTGCGCTCAAACCCTAGCCGACTGCTGCTCCCGGCGCGCGCCCCGCAGCGCGGCACCGCCCGCCGAGCGCGCCGCGCAATCTGTCGATCGCACCTTTCGTCGCGGCCACCCACTCGGCCCAGCCATTGACGCGCCAAACCGCCCGGCAGTCGCCCGGTGGCCGCTCAATCCAGCCGGCAGCGCTCGGCTTCCAGCAGTGCCGCCAGCTCCGCCGCGTCGTTCACTATCGCTCGATTGGGCCGCGCCGCGCAGGCAGCGCAATGTTGCTGGCGCGGGGGAATTCGGGGGCTGCGGAGAAGCCGCCGTGGTGGGCATCGATTGCGCCAGCAGTTGCGTTTCGATGGCCACCAGTGGGGCGGCGTCGAGGGCTTTATCGGCGCCGCTGGTGCGCCCGATGTCCTCAGTTGCTGGTCGTGCCGGGGCTGCGCGCCTGATCGCAGCGGCCGCCGAGGCAGAGGCCGCCGAAGGTCGCCGCCGGGCGCTCGCGGCCCAGTGCATCCTCGACCCACAGCGGGTCATTGGCCGGTGGCAGCGAGGGGCTGCGGATGCCGTATTCCGGCACCTTGATGCTGCGCCCGACGTTGAAGAGCGAGCGCGTGCGGCGCAGGCCGGGCAGTTGCCGGAGCGGCTGGCTGCTCTCGACCCACAGGCGAGTGTCGCCGTCGCGCTGGCCGCGCGTCAAATCACCGCCTGTGCCCGTGCCGGGTACGAAGCTCAGTACGGCGCTGCGCTCGCTATCTTCCGGCGAGATGCCCATGCCGTCTGTGCCGTTGCTGATGCCGACGCTGCTGATCGCCTGGTAGACCAGTGCGGTGAGGCGCTTGCTGTATCTGGCCAGCGTGCGTGCGTCGAGGCGGCCGATCTCACTGGGCGCCGGGCTGGTTTCGCCATTGGGGACGGCGAAGTCGTGACCGGGCGGATCGCTGAGGGCGATGGCTGGCTCACCGGAGCTGGGCAGATGCAGCCAGTGGCCGGCGGCGAATCGCTGTTCGCCGGCCGGGCTGCGCAGTTGCAGCTCGCCATTGCCGAGCAGCGCATAGACCCCGGCCGGGTAGCGTTTGCCGCGACTGTCTTCGCAGACTGCGCTGCACACCCGCAGCGACAGGTCTCGGGTGTGGCTGCGCAATTCGGCGCTGCGCACCAGCAGTCCGAAGGGGGCCGCCACGTCGCGTTGCAGACGCAGGCCGCCGCGCAACAGCTGCATCTGCCAGGCGGTGTTTTTGCCACCCTCGTCTTCGGTGTTGCTCTGGGAGTCGGCCGGCTGGTCGCCGCCGCCCTCGCTGGCTGTGTCGTCGCCGGCTGCGCTGCCGCTGGGCGCCGCGCCGATCAGCAGCGCGCTGCGCGGGCGCAGACTCAGGCGGGTGCCGTCGATCAGCAGCAGCTGGCTGTGCCCGGGGCCACTGATCAGTGTTTCCCCGGCGATCAGAATGCCGTTTCCGAAGAGCTTGCGCACGCGGCCATCGGCGCCGCTGGCGCGCAGCCCGGCGCCGGCATCGACGACGGTCGCCACTACCGCGCTGATGCCGCCGGCGGCATCGCCCGAGTTCGTGGTGCTGGCAGATCTGGTCGCGGTGACGCTTTTCGCTTTGCCGGCGATCGCCTGGGGTGGCGGTGCGCCAGCATCGACCACCAGCACGTAGTCCGGCAGCTTGATCAGGCTGCCGTGGCGCAGGTCGCCGGTGTCGTGATCGGCGATGGCCTTCGGGTAGCTGCGGCGCAGATCGCCGATCAGCCGTTGCTGCAGTGCGGGATCATCGGGCAGCAGCAGAGCGGCGATCTCCTCCAGCCGATCTCCGGCACTGGCCTGCCAGACGCCGTTGTGGCGGGCGCTGGCCACGGCGCGATCGATGCGGCTGCCGCTGGTGGAGAGCAGCGCGTTCTGCGCCGCCACCGCACTGCTCGCGAGCAGGCTGCCAGTCAACGCCAAAGCCAGTGCGCCGGCCGCCTGTCCAGCGCGCAGCGCAGACAGCTGCGCGCGAGCGCGGGCGAGTCGGCTCGATGGGGTGCGCGGGGCGCGGCGTTGGTGGTGCGTTTGCGGCATGGCTCTGGTGTGGTCGTTGATGGCGCAGAAAGTTAGCGACAATTTTTGCAGTGCACCGTGAGCGGTGCGCAAAAATGGGCGAGAATGTACCTGTGTAATCTTATTTTTGCAGCATTCGCCGCGCCTGCGGCGCTGCGCTATCGGGAGTCCACGTGCGAGCACTGCGTCTGAAGAAAAACGAAGAGCGCCGGCTGCGCGCGGGCCACTTGTGGGTATTCAGCAACGAGGTGGATGTAGCCGAGACGCCGCTGACCGATTTTGAGCCGGGCGAGGCGGTGGAAATCCAGGCGCGCGGCGGCAAGCCGCTGGGTACCGGTTACGTCAATCCCGCTTCGTTGATTTGTGCCCGGATGTGCAGCCGCGATCGCCGCCACCCCTTCGACGAATCACTGCTGGTGCACCGCATCAAGGTGGCTTTGAGCCTGCGCGAGCGACTCTACGACGAAGACTGCTACCGCCTGCTCAACGGTGAGGGCGACCTGTTGCCGGGTCTGGTGGTCGATCGCTACGGCGACTGGCTGGTGGTGCAGATCACCACCGCCGGCATCGAGCGCCTGCGCGACGCGGTGGTCGCCGCGCTGGTCAAAGTGTTGTCACCGCGCGGTGTGCTGCTGCGCAACGACGCCGCGGTGCGCGAGCTGGAGGGGCTGCCGCGCTATGTGGAGGTGGCCCACGGCGAGGTGCCGGAGTGCGTCGAACTGCACGAGGGCGGGTTGCGTTTCAGCGTCGATCTGCACGCTGGACAGAAGACCGGCTGGTTCTACGACCAGCGCGATAACCGCTTTGGGCTGCGTCGCCTGTGTGCCGGCAAGCGCGTGCTCGATCTGTACAGCTACGTCGGTGGCTGGGGGCTGAATGCCGCCGCTGGCGGTGCCAGCGAGGTGACGCTGGTGGATTCCTCGGTCGCGGCGCTGGGGCTGGCGGCGCAGAACGCCGCCGCCAATGGCTTCGCAGAGCGCGTTCGCGGCCTCTGCGAGGATGCCCCGCAGGCCATGCGCGGGTTGCGCGATGCCGGCGAAAAGTTCGACGTGGTGGTGCTCGATCCGCCGGCATTCATCAAGCGTAAGCGCAATTTCAAAGCCGGTCTGCAGGGTTATCACGCGATCAATCGGCAGGCCATGCAGCTGCTGGCGCGCGACGGCATCCTGGTTTCCTGCAGCTGCTCCCACCACATGCCGCGCGAACGCCTGCAGCGCGTCTTGCTGGACAGCGCGCGCCACCTCGACCGCTCGCTGCAACTGCTGCAACACGGCCACCAGTCCGCCGATCACCCGATCCACCCGGCGATCGCCGAGAGCGACTATCTGAAGGTTCTGACCACCCGCGTGCTGCCCGCTTGAGCACTGCAAGGCTGCGGCCGGAGCGCTGTTTTCCGGCCAATCCACCGGGCGAATGCTAAACATATGGCAAGGGATGTCGCTAGCAGCGATCACCGGTCAAGGAGAGGTTTGCAGCCATGAGCACTACAGTTTCCATCGATGCACTGCGGGTTGGCGACATCCTCGATAGCGATGTGATCGAGCGCGGCGGGCGTCTGATTCTCGGTCGCGGTCGCGTCCTCAGCGACAAGCACATCGAGACCCTGCGTGCCTGGGGCATCACCGAGGTGCGTATCGGCCGCGATCCCGTCGCCGACGCTGCCAGCGGGCGGGCTGATGATCCGGCGCTGGCCGCGGCGCGCGATGCGGTGCTGCCGCGCTTCGAACTCAACCGCGCCGCGCACCCGCTGATCGCCGTATTGATCGAGATCGCCGCCGAGCGCGCGCTGGCCGAGGGCGGCAGCGCTGGGGGCAGGCTATGAGCGACTCCCCCAAGGGTGACTTCCCCAGCGTTGGCGAACTGGTCGATTCGGTGCAGCAGCTGGTCTCGCTACCGGAGGTCTACTACCGCCTCGAAGCGGTCATCGACGATCCGGACAGCTGTGTCGACGACCTCGCCGCAATCATCGCCAGCGATCCCGATCTGACCCTGCGCCTGCTGGCGCTGGTCAACAGCAGCCTGTTCGCCTTTCCGGCGCAGATCGACACCGTGTCGCGCGCCGTGGCGCTGATCGGCACCCGCCAGCTGCGCGATCTGGCGCTGGCCACGCTGGTGGTGCGGCGCTTCAGCGGACTGCCGCTGGGGAGCATCGACATGGAGGCGTTCTGGCGCCACAGCCTCGGCGTCGCGGTGGTGGCGCGGAGCATCGCCAGCTGGCGGCGCGAGCACAATGTCGAGCGCTTTTACGTGCTCGGCCTGCTGCACGACGTGGGGCGGCTGGTGCTGCTGCTCAAACAGCCGCAGGCGATGGCCGAGCTGCTCCAGCGCGCCACCGAACAACGCCTGTCGCTGTTCCCGCTGGAGCGCGCCACCTTCGGCTACGATCACGCCGAGGTCGGCGGCTGCTTGCTCGGCGCCTGGGGGCTGCCCGCCTCGCTGGTCGCCGCCGTGGCCTCGCACCACGCGCCGCAGGCGGGCGCCACCTTTGGTCTCGATGGCTGCGTCGCCCATCTGGCGGATCTGATGGTCAACGCCATGGCCTGGGGCGGCAGCGGTCAGCCGCTGGTGCCGGCGCTGGACGAAGCGGCCTGGGATGCGCTGGAAATGGACGCCGACGCGATCGACGAGATACTCAGCCGTGCCCGGCAGCAGTACCTCGACAGCGTCGCCGCGTTTCTCTCCTGAGCGGCTGGGTGAGCGCCGCGTGACGGTCAATGGCAAACGTGGCGACAAGCGCGGTCTGGCGCTTGCCGACGCTCGCCTGCAACGGCTGGAAAACGAGCATCGCTGGCAGCTGTTCGCCCTCGATCTGCTCGCCGAGATGAGCGCCATCCACGACAGCAGTGAGGCGGCCGGCGATCGCGCGCAGATCCTCGACGCGTTGCAGTCCTGCCTGGGGCAGATGTTCGACCTCGAATGCGGCGGCCTGCTGCTGGCCGCCGAAGACAACACCTTCCACCTTGAAACCTGCTGGCCCGGGGACTGCCGTGAGCGCCTGCAAAGCGAGGCCGGTGAGCTGATCGAACGCGGCGACTTCGCCTGGGCGATGAACCGCAATTACCCCGAATTGATGAGCTCTTCGGGCGGCGGGCGGCAGTTGATCTGCAACGTGGTCGCCACCCGCAGCGAGGTGCACGGCATGTTCATCGGCCTGCCGGCGGCCGGCGTGCGCTTTAGCGAAGCGATGAAGAAAATGCTCGCCGTGGTTTTGCACAATGCTGCCTATGCGCTTGAAAATGCAGCTCTTTACAAGCTTGTCAAGCGCCAGCGTGACGATCTCGAAGCGACCGTCGAGTTGCGCAATCGCGAGCTGGAATACTACAGCCGGCACGAAGTGCTCACCGGGCTGGCCAACCGCGCCACCTTCCTCAGCCGGCTCGATCAGGCCATCGAGCAGCCGCGCGGCGCGGTGCAGGTGATCTGCGTCGATGCCGACGCCTTCAACCGCGTCAACGGCAGCTTTGGCTATCAGGTCGGCGACCGCCTGCTGGTCGAGCTGGCCGAGCGGCTCAAGAACTGCCTGACTTCGGACGCGGTCTGCCGGCGCCTCGGGGTGTCCGCCGAGGAGATCGTCGTGGCGCGGCTCGGTGGCGATGAATTCGCCGCCCTGCTGCCCGATCCGCAATGCGTTTGGGATCAGGCCGCGCCGCTGCAGGAATTGCTCGACGCGCTCGCCGAGCCCTTCCCCACCGGCGGCGATGTGGTGCACATCAGTTGCAGCATCGGCGTGGCCAGCTTTCCCGCGCACGGCGGCGACGCGCGCAGCCTGCTGGATCGCGCCGACGTCGCCCTGCACCAGGCCAAGCTGGATGGCATCGGCCGCTTCGCCAGCTACCGCGCGGACATGCCCGATCAGCGCGGCAGCCACAGCCTGCTGATGGAGAGCGCGCTGCACCGTGCGCTGGCCAACGGCGAGTTCGAGCTGTACTACCAGCCCAAGGTGGACCTGATCAGCGAGCGCATCACCGGCGCCGAGGCGCTGCTGCGCTGGCACCACCCGGAGCGCGGCCTGGTCGGCCCCGGCGAGTTCATCGAGCTGGCCGAATCCTCGGCGCTGATCGTGCCGATCGGCGAATGGGCGCTGGCCGAAGTCTGTCGCCAGCAGGCCGAGTGGCAGGCGCGCGGCAGGCAGGATCTGCGCATCTGCGTCAATCTCTCCGCGGCGCAGATCCACGATGCTGACCTCGCGCAGCGCTTTGCCGATATTCTCGGCGACCACCAGACCTGCGCTACGCGGATCGAGCTGGAACTCACCGAAACCGCCATCGCCCGCGATGTGAAAGCCGCCGTGCGCACCCTCGGCGAGCTGCACGATCTGGGCTTCAGCATCGCCATCGACGATTTCGGCACCGGCTATTCCTCACTGCAGCTGCTGCGCCAGTTCCCGCTCGACACGCTGAAGATCGACCGCAGCTTCGTGCGCGATATCAACATCGATCCGGGCGACGCGGCGATCGTCGCCGCGGTGGTGCAGATGGGCCACAGCCTGCATCTGCGGGTGATCGCCGAGGGCGTCGAGACCCGCGAACAGCTGAGCTTTTTGCAGTCCCTGGGCTGCCACGAAGTGCAGGGTCACTACATCGCCCAGCCGCTGCCGCTGGCGCAGTTCGAGGCGCTGCTGGAGCGCTGGCAGGGAGTTCCCTGAGCGGGTCGCGCGCGCGAATTTCAGCGCCGCGGCAGGCGGAAAAACGCCCGCGCGGTGCGCGTGGTGTGCTCGGCGGTGTACTCCGGCGGCTCGCCCCGCACCTGCGCCAGCACGCCGAGAATATGCGCCAGATGCATCGGTTCGTTGCGCCGCGTCTTCGGCTTCGGGCGCAGATCCCGCGGTAGCAGATACGGCGCATCGGTCTCGACCATCAAACGTCCCGCCGGCACCAGATGCACGAACTCGCGCAGGTGCTGGCCGCGGCGCTCGTCGCAGATCCAGCCGGTGATGCCGATGTGGCAGTCCAGCTCCAGATACTCGCGCAGCTCGTGCTCCTGGCCGGTGAAGCAGTGCACCACCACGGCCGGCAGGCGGTCGCGGAATTCGCGCAGGATGGCGTGAAATCGCGCATGCGCCTCGCGCATGTGCAGAAACATCGGCATTTGCAGCTCGATGGCCAGTTCGATGTGCTCGCAAAAGCGCTTTTCCTGTACCTCGCGCGGCGAGAAATCGCGGAAGAAATCCAGCCCGGTCTCGCCCACCGCGACCACCTCCGGCCGCGCGCACAGCTCGCGCAGCGTGCCGATGGTGGCGTCGGTGCACTGGTCGGCATGGTGCGGGTGGATGCCGGCGGTGGCCGCCAGCAGACCCGGGTGCGCCGCAGCCAGCTCTGCCGCCTGCCGGCTGTGCGGCTCGTCGGCGCCGGTGACCACCAGTTGCGCCACCCCCGCGTCGCGCGCCCGCTGCAGCACCTCGGGCAGATCGGCGGCGAAGGATTCGTGGGTCAGATTGGCGCCGATGTCGATCAGCTCGGCAAGCTTGTCGCTGGTGGGCATGGGGCTTGTGATCTCGCCAACTGTGCGCTGCTGCGGGACGCGCTAGTGTACGCAAATCGGCGTTTTCCGACAGGCCGCCATGGCTTATAAAGATAGTCGGGACAAAACGCAGACAGGGGACGATAGATGCTGCATCGGGCGACGAGATTTCACCCATTGGCCGGATTCGCGCTGGCCAGGCTCACATTAACCAAGTTCACATTAACCAGGCCCGCATTGGCGGTGATCGCCGCGGCTGCGCTGCTAGCGCTTGTGCCGATTGTCGCGGCGCCGGTCTTTGCCGCTACAGCGGTCGCCAACGCCGGCACCACAGCGCGCGACGACGCCCAGCTGAGCGCGCAGCGCGAGCGCTTTCTGGCCGCGCGCAGCGCGCTGGCGCGCGGCGATGAGGCACTGTTCCGGCGCCTCGCGGATACCCTCGGCGACTACCCGCTGCACCGCTACCTGCGCTACCTGTGGCTGGAGCGCCGCATCGCCAGCGGCGAGGGCGGCGAAGCCGTCGCCGCCTTTGCCGCCGCAGCGCCGAAGGACCACCTCTCGCGCAAGCTGATGGGCCGCTGGCAGCGACAGCTGTCGGATGCCGGGAAGTGGCGTGAATACCTGCGCGTCAGCCAGCTGCCCGGCGGCGTAGCCATCCCCTGTCGCGCGCTGGAAGCGCGCCACGCGCTCGGTGAGATCGCAGACTTTTCCGCCGACACCGGCCGCCTGTGGGTCGAGGACGACGGCCGCCCGGGGCCCTGCACGCGGGTCTTCACCGTGCTGCTGGCGCCGGCCAGCGAGGGCGCGGCGGCGCCCGAGCCACCGATCGCGCTGGTCTGGCAGCGCATCTACCGGCTGATGGCCGCCGGCAGCGTCGGCCGGGTCGACGAGCTGCTCAAGCACCTGAATCGCCGCGACCGCGGCTGGGTCGAGCTGTGGCAGCGCGGCTATCGCGAGCCGCTGCCGGCACTCGCCGACGAGCGTCTGGAAGCCGACACGCCGCTGACCCGGCGCATCGTCATGCACCTGATCCGCCGCCACGCGCTGGCCGATCTGGGCGATGCCCACCAGCGCTGGCAGGGGTTGCGCGGCCAATACCAGTTCTCCGCCGCGGATCTCGCCGACATCGACCGGCGCCTGGCGTTGACCGCGGCCTATCGCGGCCGGGACTTCGCGCTCGAATGGCTGGAGGCACTGCCGCCCGCCGCGCGCGATGAGCGCACCCGCGCCTGGCGGGTGCGCGCCGCGCTGCGCCAGCGCGACTGGGCGGCCGCCAAGCGCGCGCTGGACGCCCTCGAAGCCGGCGAGCAGGCCGATCGCCAGTGGCGCTACTGGCGCGCCCGCACGCTGCAGGCGATGGGTGAGCACGGCGCGGCGCGAGCGCTGTACAAGGTCATCGCCGAGCGCAGCAGCTACTACGGCTTCCTCGCCGCCGATCGCCTCGACCAGCCCTATGTGATCCGCGACCAGCGGCTGCGCCTCGACGCGCCGCTGCGCGCCCGACTGCTGGCCCGCGACGACATCCGCGCGGCGCGCGAGTACTACCTCGTCGGCCTGGCCGCGCAGGCGCGGCGGGCGTGGAACGCCGCGGTGCGCCAGCTCGCTGAGGATGCCCGCCTCGGCGCCGCGGTGCTCGCCCACCAGTGGGGCTGGCACGACCGCGCGGTGTGGACCGCGGCGCAGACCTCGCACCGCAACGATTACGCGCTGCGCTTTCCGACGCCCTGGGATGAGCAGGTCAGCGCCGCCTCGCGCGATCACGCGCTGGAGGCGGCGTGGATCTACGGCGTGATGCGCCGCGAGAGCGCCTTTATGGCCGATGTCCGCTCCAGCGCCGGCGCCGTCGGCCTGATGCAGCTGATGCCGCGCACCGCGCAGTTTGTCGGTGAGAAAATCGGCCGGCCGGTGAGCACCGCGGAGCTGACCGATGCGGCGCTCAATATCCGCCTCGGCAGCTATTACCTGAACCACGTGCGCGAACGCTTCGGCCACCCGGCGCTGGCCACCGCGGCCTACAACGCGGGGCCGCGGCGGGTGCAGGGCTGGCTGCCGAAGGAGGGCGAGCTGGATGCCGATATCTGGGTCGATACCATCCCGTTCACCGAGACCCGCCGCTACGTGCGCGCGGTGATGGCCTACACCACCGTGTTCCAGTGGCGCTTGTCGCAGCGCACCACGCCGCTGGCCGAGCGCATGCCGGCGATCGGCGGATAGCGCGCCGGGCCACCGCCGGCTCGGTGCGGGCCGGGGCCGGGCGGGCCTCGTCGCGGGTGCTGAGTGGCGAGTGCGGCGGGCGCTTGGCGTGGCGATCGCCCGGCCGGCTCAGGCCGCCGCGCGCGACATCCTCTGCAGCGCGGCGGAGAAGTGTGCGGGCAGCGGCTGCACGCGCCGCTGCTCGTAGTCGAAGAACAGCACGCCGGTTTTGGCCAGCGCCACCTCGCGGTGGTCGTCGCTATCGGTCACCCGATAGACGATGTCGCAGCCGTACTTGCCGGGATCGCAGGCCGCCACCTCAAAGCACAGCATCTGTCCCTGAAAGGCCTCCGAGCGGTACTGGATGGCGCTGTCAGCCATGATGATGGCGTCGCCATCGAGATCCAGCTCGTTGCGATAGCCCAGCGCCTGAAAAAAGCGCAGGCGCGCCTCGTGAAGCATGGAGAGCAGTGCGTCGTTGCCCAGATGGCCACCGTAGTTGGTGTCGCTGATGCGAACCGCGATGGAGGTGGCGAAGGGATAGCGCTCGGGCTGGTCGATCTGCACGCGGGACATGCGGCACGGCTCCTCGGATGATGTTGCACTGCAACAATAGGTGCCGGATCGTGGAAAAGCAAGCGGTGCCATCGTTGCCGATGGCGCCGCCGCTGGTGGATGCTGCGCTGCGCCAGGACGGGG
>CBFCYW010000010.1:0-54924 GCA_965602395.1 uncultured Chromatiales bacterium | reverse complement strand
CGCGGCAACTCCGTCGCCTCTGCCGCACCCGGGCGTCGTCCCCAAGCCTCGCGCCGCTCCGGCGCGTTGCGGGTGGGGCCAGGCTATCGGCCCCACCCGCCTTCTTCGGGCGTTAATACGCAGTGAAACAGGGCTGTCAAGTCGCGCCGCGATGGTGCAGCCTGGTTTTGTGGCTTGCTAATCTGTGTGTTTTTTTCGAGTGATGAGGCTGTGCCGTGAACCGACTTCTCTCGCGCCCCGCCGGCGAGCGCGAGTTCATCGCCATGATGGCGCTGGTCACCTCGATGGTGGCGTTGTCGATCGACGCCATGCTGCCGGCGCTGGGTGCCATCGCCGCGGATCTCGGCGCCGATTCGCCAAACGACCGCCAATGGGTGATCAGCGCGCTGTTCCTCGGCTTTGGCGTGGCGCAGACGATCTATGGGCCGATCTCCGACAGCGTCGGCCGCCGGCCGGTGATCTTCTTCGGTTTCGCGGTATTTCTCGTCGGCTGCGTGATCAGCCTGACTGCCAGCGACTTCGAGACCATGCTGATCGGCCGTTTCGTGCAGGGCTTCGGCGCCGCCGCGCCGCGTACGGTGAGCATGGCGGTGGTGCGCGACCGCTTTAGCGGCGATGAGATGGCGCGGGTGATGTCGCTGATTATGGCGGTGTTTATTCTCGTGCCAGCGATCGCTCCGGCGATCGGCCAGGCGATCCTGCTGGCCGCCGACTGGCGGGCGATCTTCCACGTCTTCATCGTGCTGGCGCTGATCGCCGCGGCCTGGTTCGGCCTGCGCCAGCCGGAGACCTTGCCCCGCGAGCAGCGCAGCGGCCTGCGGCCGGCGGTGCTGTGGCGGGCGCTGCGCGAAGTGTTCCGCAATCACCATGCCATCGGCTACACCGTCGCCGCCGGGCTGGCCTTCGGCTGTCTGCTCAGCTATCTGGGCACGGCGCAGCAGATCATGCAGGAACTGTACGCCACCGGCACTCTGTTCCCGCTGTATTTCGCCGCGCTGGCGCTGGCCATCGGCGCCGCCTCGCTGCTCAATGCGCGGCTGGTGATGCGCTTTGGCATGCGCCGCCTGTTCGCCGGCGGGCAGCTCGCGCTGTGCCTGCTGTCGGCGGGGTTTCTGCTGATCACCCTGCTGTGTGACGGGCTGCCGCCGTTGTGGGCGTTTATGGCCTACATGCTGCCGGCGTTTTTCGCCATCGGTCTGTTGTTCGGCAACGCCAACGCGCTGGCGATGGAGCCACTGGGGCACGTCGCCGGCATGGCGGCGGCGGTGATCGGCTCGCTGATGACGCTGATCTCGGTGGCCCTCGGCGCGCTGGTCGGCCAGCTCTACAACGCCAGCGTGGTGCCGCTGGTGGCCGCTTTCGCACTCTTCAGCCTGCTCGGCGTGCTGCTGGTGGCGTGGTTGGAGCGGCCGCGCGCGGCGCTCAGCGGTTGATGGCGCACCGGCGCCGGCGCGTTCAGCCCAGGTGCTGGCGCGCCAGGTACTCGTGCGATTGCATCTCGCGCAGCCGGCTGGCGGTGCGCTCGAACATGAAAGCGAGGCGCTGGCCGCTGTACAGCTGCTCCGGGGGCACCGCGGCGGAGAGGATCAGCTTGACGTTGCGGTCGTAGAATTCGTCGATCAGGTTGACGAAGCGCCGCGCGGCGTCGTCGGTGTACTTGTCCATCCGCGGCAGCCCGCCGATCAGCACGGTGTGAAAATACTCGGCGATCTCGATGTAGTCGTGCTGCGAGCGCGGCGTGTTGCACAGGGTGTCGAACTCGAACCAGACCACCCCGTCGGCCCACTTGACCACCGGAATGTCGCGACCGTTGATCTCGATACTGCTCTCGCCGCCGCGCGTTTCCAGCGCGGCGAGGCTGTGGAAGGCGGCGTCCAGCGCGCGGTCGGCAGCCGCGTCCAGCGGGCAGTGGTAGATCTGCGCCTGCTCCAGCGCGCGCAGGCGGTAGTCGGTGTCGCTGTCGAGGTTGACCACCTCGCAGTGGCGCTCGATGAGTTCGATGGCGGGCAGAAAGCGGGCGCGCTGCAGGCCGCCCTTGTACAGCTCCGCGGGTACGCTGTTGGATGTGGTCACCAGCACCACGCCGCGGCGGAACAGGCCGTCGAGCAGATTGGCCATGATCATCGCGTCGGTGATGTCGTGCACGTGCATTTCGTCGAGGCACAGCACGCGGGTGCGCGCGGCGAACTGGTCGGCGACCAGCGCCAGCGGATCGCGCACGTCCTTCAGCGCTCTGAGCTCCTCGTGCACCAGCCGCATGAAGCGGTGGAAATGCAGGCGCAGCTTCGCATCGAAGGGCAGGCTGTCGAAGAACAGATCGCAGAGATGGGTCTTGCCGCGGCCGACGCCACCCCAAATGTACAGGCCGTGTGGTGCCTGCGGCGGCTGCGCGCTGGCCGCGCGGCGGCCGAACAGCTTGCCGAGCAGACCGGCGCGGCTGTCGGCGCCGGAATCGGCCGCTCCCAGCGGCTGCGAGCGATGCGTCTGCAGCGCCTGCCAGAGCTGTTCCAGGCGCGCCACCACGGCCTCCTGCGCCGGGTCGCGCTGAAAGCCGGCGGCCTTGAGCGCCTGTTGGTAACGCGCCATCGGGGTCATGCTGAATCGTCTCGGTTAGCGGCCTGTTAGAATGCCGTCGCAGCATTTTGGTGCGGCGCAATATACTGGCTCGTCGCGGCCTTGGGTAGCCGCCACGCACGGGGAGCGGAAACTTGTCGGAGCGATTATCGCGAATCGGTGGCTGGCTGCGCGGCATCCGCTGGCGCGGCCTGGCGGTGGACGCGCTGATTGCCATCGCCCTGCTACTGGTGCTGCGCACCTGGCTGCAATGGGATCTGGCCAGTGGTCCGGCGCCGGATTTCGCCGCCGCCGATCTCGCCGGCCGGCCGGTGGCGCTGGCCGACTACCGCGGCGAGCCACTGGTGCTGCACTTCTGGGCCAGCTGGTGCGTGGTGTGCAGCGCCGAGCAGGAGACGATCGACGCCATCGCCGACGACCACGCCCTGCTCGGCGTGGCGATGCAATCCGGCGATGCCTCGCAGGTGCGCGCGCACATGGCGCGCGAGGGACTGGATTTTCGCAATCTCAACGATCCGCGCGGCCAACTGGCGGCGCGTTACGGCGTCAGCGCGGTGCCGGCGACCTTCATCCTCGACGGCGACGGCGGCATCCGCTTCGTCGAGCGCGGCTGGAGCAGCGAGCTGGGCCTGCGCGCCCGCCTGTGGTGGCTGCGGTGGCGCGGCGGCGCATGACGGCGCGCGACGAACTCGCGGCGCAATCCGACAACCGGCGGCGTAGCGACCGCCACTGGAGCGACTGACTTTGGCCAAGAAGCAAGCTTACGATCCGAAGGGCGGGCAGCAGCCACTCGGACCATCGATCCTCAACCTGACGCGGCTGTACTTCACCAATCGTCGCAAGGATTACATCTGGGTGCCGCCCGACCCCTCGCTGGTGCTGGAGCTGGAGCTGCCCGGCGGCATGCAAGAGCGGCACGGGCTGCTCTGGTCGCGGCAGCTGTTCACCTCGCTGGAGGGCAATGTGGTGTTGCTCACCGGCGGCGGCATCATGATCAAGCCCAACTCGCGGCACTTCGTTCCCAAGCTCTACGGCAACGGCTGGTATTTGCCGGTAAAAGCGACCATCGCCGTCGATCACATCGCCTACGAGATCCCGCCGAGCATCACCACCCAGCTGGTGGAGCTGGACCGCAAGCTGTCGAAGAAGGTGGTCAAGCCGGGCAAGTGACGCCATCGTCCTCGCCATCGGCACCCTCGTCGCCATCGGCGTGCATCGCGGCGGTGGCGTGCTCGCCGCAGGCCAGCGTCCAGCTGACCAGCTCCTTCAGCACCCCGCCCAGCGCCGTATCGAAGGCCGCGACCACCGCCGGCAGCGCGCCGGATTCGGCACTGATCCGCAGCGCAAAGCGCTGGCTGCCGACGATCCGGCGCTGATCGCGGTGCACCAGCTGCGCCGCCAGCGCCACGTGCACCGTGGGCATCGCCGCATCCTGGGAGGGGTCGTCGATATCCGCATCGTTCGATGCGGCGTACTCGGCCTGAAATTCGCGCAGCTCCACGCGCAGTCGGAAGTCCGGGCGAATGGCGCTGCCCGGACGCGTCGCACCGGGCAGGCGACCGCTGTTCTCGAAGCTCTCGACGATCAGCGTCTGCACCATCGCCGGCGCGCGCGCGGCCCAGCGCGCGGCCCTGTAATAGCGGATCTCGAACGGCCGCGGGTGCACCGCGATGCGCGCCGTGTCCAGCCCGCCGGCCGGCGCCGGCTCCTCGACCACCAGCTGCCAGTTCGCCGTCGCCGCCGGCAGCCGGTCGAAGCTGCTCTTTGGCGACAGAAAATAGACCCGCGCATCGCCATCGCCGGCGAGCTGCACACAGCCGCCCAGTGTGGTCATCAGCAGCGCTGTCAGGATCGCCACGCGGGCTGCGGCGATCCGCTCCGGCAGGGTGCCGAGGCGGCTGGCGAGCCGGCGCATCAGCGGCTTGCAGGTGTTGCTCATCGCTCATCCTCCGCGGCGAAATCGCCGCCCTCGCCGCCGGACACCAGCGGCCGCAAACCCTCGCGTTCGAGGCGTTCCACCAAGCGATCGAGGCTGCGCGTCAGGCTGCGCGCTTCGCTGGCGAAGCGGGCGAACTCGACCAGCCCCTCGGCGGCGAAGTCGCGCATCGGCTCGCGGGTGTCGGCGATCAGACCCTGCAGCTCCTCGGCGGCGCCGGCGAAGCCGCCGGCGGCGCGCCCCGCCTGCTCGAGCGTGGCGGCCAGATCTTCGTCGAGCAGGCGCTCGATGCCGGCCAGCGTCGCATCGCTGCGCTGCAGGGTTTGCCCGGCGCCGTGCAGCGCCTGCGTGCCGGCGGCGAAGAAATCGTCGGCGCGCGCCGCGGTGCCGCGCAGATCGGCGGCCACGCTCCGCAGCTCGTCGAGCAGTGCAACGATGCTGTCGCGCTGCCCGGCCAGCGTGCCGCTGAAGCTGTGCAGGTTCTGCAGGCTGGCGCTGAGCAGGGCGCGATTCTCGGCGCCGAGCAGTGCGTTGAGCTGTTCGGTGAGCTGGATGCCGCGGCTGAGCAGCTCCGGGGCGCCGGCGAACAGTTTTTCGATCTGCGACGGCCGCGACGGAATCACCGGCCGCGGCTCGCCCAGCGCGGCGCGCAGCGGCGGGCTGTCGGCGTCGGCACCCTGAACGTTGATGAAGGCCACGCCGGTCAGCCCCTGCAGTTGCAGCTCGGCGCGATCGCCCTCGCGGATCTGCGGGCCGTCGCTGATCTCGACCGTGACGCGCACCTTGCCCGGATCCTGCGCGGCGATGCGCAGCGCCGACACGCGGCCGATGCGGATGCCGCGGTAGCGCACGTCGCCGCCGACGCCAAGACCGGCCACCGAGCCTTCGAAGTAGATGTCGTAGCGGCTCTGGCGCTGATTGACGTCCAGCCGCGCCAGCCAGGCGATCACCAGCAGCAGGGCGATCACGCTGGCGAGCACGAAGCTGCCGATCAGCAGGTGGTTGGCGCGCGTTTCCAGTTCGGTCTCCGTGGCGTGTTGAATGGTGTGTCGGGTGAGGTTAGCGGTGTTCGAGGGCGGCGCGCGCCCGCTGGCCGTTGAAGTAGGCGTCGATCCACGGGTGGGGATGCTGGCGCAGGGCGGCCAGCGTGTCCACCGCAACCACGCGGCGCTCGGCGAGTACCGCGATGCGGTCACAGGCCGCGGCCAGGGTGTCGAGATCGTGGGTGACCAGGAATACGCTCAGCCCGAGGCTGTCCTGCAGCTCGCGCAGCAGGGCGTCGAAATCGGCGGCGCCGATCGGGTCGAGGCCGGCGGTGGGTTCGTCGAGAAAGAGGATCTCCGGGTCCATCGCCAGCGCCCGCGCCAGGCCGACGCGCTTGCGCATGCCGCCGGACAGCTCGGCCGGGTATTTGCCGCCGACCGCCGGATCGAGGCCCACCAGGCGCAGCTTCAGCGCGGCGATGTCGTCGCGCAGGTCGGCGGGCAGATCGAGCCGCTCGCGCAGCGGAAACTGCACGTTCTGGGCAACGCTCAGCGAGCTGAACAGGGCGCCATCCTGAAACAGCACGCCCCAGCGCTGTTGCAGGCTGCGGCGTTGCGCCGCGCCGAGACGGTCGAGGCGTTCGCCGAAGATGCGGATCTCGCCGCCGACCGGCTGTTGCAGGCCGATGATCGAGCGCAGCAGCAGCGATTTGCCGGTGCCCGAGCCACCGACCACGCCGAGCACCTCGCCGCGGCGCATGTCCAGATCCAGCCCCTCGTGCACCGCTTGGCTGCCGAAGGCGTTGCGCAGACCGCGGATGCGGATGATGTCGTCGCCCACGGCTAGAGCCCGATGTAGCCGAAAAAGATGGAAAACAGCGCGTCGGCGACGATCACCAGAAAGATCGCCTGCACCACTGCGCGGGTGGTCAGCCGGCCGAGGGATTCGGCGCTGCGCTCCACGGCGAGGCCGTTGTGGCAGCCGACCAGGCCGATCAGCACGGCAAACACCGGCGCTTTCACCAGGCCGACGAACAGATCCCAGGCATCCACCGCGCCGGCCAAGCGCTCGATGAACAGCGCCGGGCCGATGCCCAGCACCAGCCAGCAGACCAGCGCGCCGCCGAGCAGGCCGGCCATGTCCGCGATAAAGGCCAGCAGCGGCAGGCTCAGCACCAGCGCCCAGACGCGCGGCAGCACCAGCACCTGCATCGGGTCGAGGCCGAGGGCGCGCAGCGCATCGATCTCTTCGTTGACCACCATCGAGCCGAGCTGGGCGGTGAAGGCGCTGCCGGAGCGCCCGGCGATCACCACCGCGGTGAGCAGGATCGCCAGCTCGCGCAGGATCGACAGCGCCATGCCATCGACGACGAAAATCTGCGCGCCGAAGCGCGCCAGCTGCACCGAGCCCTGATAGGCCACCACCACGCCGATCAGAAAGGCGATCAGCGCGATGATCGGCAGCGCGTTGAGGCCGACCTGTTCCATGTGGTGGACCAGCGAGGTGATGCGCCACTGCCGCGGGCGCAGCAGGCCGCTGGCGAAGACCTGCGTGGCGCGGCCGAGGAAGGCGATGAAATCCAGCATCAGCGCGGCGTTTGCGCACACTCCGGCACCGAGGCGCTCGATCACTGCGGCAAAGGCGTTGCGCGCTGGCGGCGCGGCCGGGCAGGGGGCGCTGCCGGCGTCGCGCACCCGCTGCAGCAGGCGTCGCTGAGCGGGGCTGCCGGCGCGGATTTCGACCGTCGCGCCGGCTTCGCGCTGGCGCTCGATCAGCTGGCAGAGCAACAGCGCGCCGCTGGTATCCAGCTCGCCGAGGGCGTCGAGATCCAGCTCTACCACTTCGCCGTCGGCGGCGCGCGGCAGCTCGTCGATGCGCGCGCGCAGCGCTGCGGCGGTGCCGAGCAGCCAGTCGCCGTGGGCGCGCAGCTGCAGGCCGTCGGCGTCGCGCTGCAGCGTCAGTCCGGCGGCTGCGGATGGTTCGCAAGCGGCGTCGGCGGCTTTGCCGTCGACTGGTGTGGCGGATGGCTGGTGGGGCACGGGAGGGTGGTGGCGGTAGCGTGGCGGCGTTGCTGCGGCGATTAAACCACGTTGTCGGGCGGTTCGTCGCGCTGTGCGCGGATCAGCCGCTTCTGCCGCTGCAGCACGTAGTAGTGCAGGGCTTCGCGCTGTGCGACGTCGAGGTCGACAAAACGGAAGCGGCAGATCTCGCCGTCGCGGTAGAGCAGATCGGCGCAGCTGTCGAGGATGTCGGCGACGTCCGGCAGATTCAGCCGCAGGCGGTAGCGCATGCCTGTCTGCAGCTCGCTGTCGCGGCAGGCAAAGCCACCGGCGCTGATGTCGAATACCGGCAGCATGCGGCCTTCGACGAGCAGGATCACCGGCTCGTCGCGCTCCGGGGCGACGCGGTAGTCGTGGCGCCGGGCGATGGCGTCCAGCTCGGCTTCGGCGTGTGTGTCGAGATCGATTGGCCGCGGCGTGGCGCGGCGATCAGCTGCGCTTTTCGAGGACAAATTCCACCCTCCGGTTGGCGGCCCGCCCGGCCGGGGTGGCGTTGTCTTCCAGCGGCAGCCGGTCGGCGTAGCCGGTGGCGGTGAACTGCCCGGGCGGCAGGCCGAGATCGACGAAGTAGCGCAGCGCGCTGGTGGCGCGCAGCGCCGAGAGCTCCCAGTTGGAGGCGAAGCGCGCGGTGGTGATCGGCAGGTCGTCGGTGTGGCCGCGGATATCGACTTGAAAATCCGGGTATTCGCTGAAGGTCACCGCCAGGGTGTCGAATACCGCTCGGGCCGTGTCGCGCAGCTCGGCGCTGCCGGAGTCGAACAGCAGCGCGCCATCGACGCGGATGATGACCTGCTCGCCGCGCGTCACCGCGACCACGCTGTCACCCAGATTGGCCGAGCGAATCAGCGATTGCAGCTGCGAGGCGGCCACGGCGGAGCCGGGCGCGGATGTGGCTGCCGGGTCGGCTGCCGATGAGGGCTGCTCGAAGCTGTTCAGGCCGACGACCTCTTCGAGGCTGATCGGGTCGCCACCGAGCTGGGCTTCGATCAGATCCAGCAGGCTGACCTGCTCGCCATCCTGCTGACTGGTGACCTCGATCCGGGCGACCGCGGCTTTGAACTTTTCGGTCTCCAGGTAGTGCATCGCGTACATCAAAATGAAGAACACCAGCAGCAGCGTCATCATGTCGGCGAAGGTGGTCAGGGCGGGGGAGTCCTCCTCTTCCATGTTATCGATCAGCGCTCCCTCGCGGCGTGCGGCGAGACGCTTCATGCGGTCGCGCTCCGCTCCTTTACGGAGGGCATCGGCCGGCGCATCGATTTGGGAATGAAAGCGGAGAGCTTTTCGTACACCGACAGGGCGTTGTTGTCCTGCAGGATGGATACCGCGCCCTCGAAGGCGATCTCCAGATTGATCACTTCGACCAGGGTGCGCGCCTTCAGCTTGCCGGCGATGGGCAGAAAGATCATCGTCGATAGCAGCGAGCCGTAGAAAGTGGTCAGCAGCGCCACCGACATCGCCGGGCCGATGCTGCTCGGGTCGTGCAGCTGACTGAGCATCTGGATCAGGCCGATCAGCGTACCCAGCATACCGAAGGCCGGGGCGTATACCGCCATTCGTCGGAAGACGTCCTGCTGGATGAAGTGTCGAGTTTTTAAGGAATCGATCTCGGTGCGCAGCGTGGCGCGGATGATACCTTCATCGGCAGCGTCGGCCATCAGGTTGCAGACGCGCTTGATGAACGGCGAGCGGGTTTTGACGTCGGCCAGCCCGAGCAGACCCTTACGGCGACTGACGTGGCTGAGTTTGAGCATCGTCGAGACCACGTCGTTGGGGTCGGTCTTGACGCTGCGGAACACCGTATGTGCGGCGCGGAACGCGGACAGCACATCGCGGAAGGGGAAGGTCAGCAGAGTAGCCGCGGTGGTGCCGCCGACCACGATCATCAGCCCCGGCAGATTCCAGAAATTATGCACGTCGCCACCGAGCACTATCGCGGAAATAATCAGCGACAGCCCCGATACGATGCCGATCAGAGAAGCCAAATCCATAACGGCTGGGTAACTCCGCTCTCTATGTGCGCGCCAGCACAGTGGCGCGGCGGTGATGGATATTAAACTGTGTCAGAATCCCGCCTGCTTCGGCTCGGCCGCCGCGTGTGGCACTGGCGGGGCCACCAAGCGATTACGTTTAAGATATAGCACAGGGCCGCACATATGACGCCAACGCGCCGCAGCGCCTTGACACACCTCTCTGTAGCCCTGCTGTTGCTCCTGCTCACGGCGCGTGACGGCTTCGCCGAAGCCGTTGACGTGGGCGTGCAGGCAGCGCCGCACACCGCTTTCTACTATGGCTCCGAGCCACCGGTGGATCTGCTCATGCAGTTTGACCGCGTGGTCGTCGAGGCCGCCCAGCTCGGCCCCGCCGAGCGCCGCGCCATCACCCGTAACGGCGCGCAGCTGTACGCCTATCTCAGCGTCGGTGAAGCCGAGCCCTGGCGCGCCGATTACGCCGACTTCGAGCCCGCCTGGCGGCTCGGTCGCAACGACAACTGGAACACCGACGTCGCCGATCTGACCCGCCAGGGCTGGCGCGATCTGCTGCGCCGCCGCGTGGCGCGCCTGTGGGCGGACGGCTACCGCGGCTTCTTCCTCGATGCCCTCGACTCCTGGGTTCCCTACGCCCAGGGCGAGGCGCGCGCAGCGCAGGCCGAGGCGCTGGCCGGCTTCATCAGTGAACTCAAGCGCGACTATCCGCAGATCAGCCTGATCGCCAACCGCGGTTTCGAGGTGCTGGATCGGGTCGCTCCGCTGCTCGACGGCCTGGTCGCCGAATCCCTCTACGCCGGTTATCTGCCACGGCGCGATGGCTATCGCGAGGTGGCTGCCGCCGACCGCGACTGGCTGCTGCCACGGTTGCTCGCCGCGCGCGAGCAGCACGGCCTGCCGGTGACCGTGATCGACTACCTGCCGCTGGCGCGCCGCGATGAGGCCGACGCGCTGATTCAGCGCATCGAAGCGCACGGTTTCCGCGCCTGGGTGGCCAGTGGCCGCCACACCACTCTGGGGCGCGGCAGCCTGCGCCCGCAACCGCGCCGCGTGCTGATGCTCTACGACGGCAAAAACGCCGATGGCAGCCTGCGCGACGTCGCCGACAGCCGCGTGCACCGCCTGCTGGCGCTGCCGCTGGAATACATGGGCTACGTGCCGGAGTACGTCGATGTCCACGACGGCCTGCCACAGGGGCCGCTGGCGGATCGCTACGCCGGCGCGGTGAGCTGGTTCGATCGCCACCCGCCGCCGGTGCTCGGCCTGCGCCGCTGGATTTTGCGCCAGCTCGAAGATCGGCTGCCGCTGGCGGTGTTCGGCCAGTGGGGCATCCCCCACGACGCTGCGCTGCGTCGCGCGACCGGCCTGCCGGGCTACACCGACAGCGTCGCCGCAGTGCGCCGGGTGGCCGAGCGCGACGCGCTGATCGGCTTTGAGAGCGAGCCGTCGCTGATCGCCCGTCAGCTCGGTGGCTATCGCGCCGACGAGCCGGACGAGCTGACCGCGCACCGCGCCCATCTGCTGCTCGAAGGCGTCGATGGGCGCCGCGCCGCCGGCGTGCTCAGCGGCCCCTGGGGTGGGGCCGCACTGGATCCGTGGATCCTCTACGAGGACTACCGCGGACGCACCCAGTGGGTGCTCGATCCCTTCGCTTTCCTCGCCCGCGCGCTGCAGCTGGCACCGATTCCGGCGCCGGATGCGACCACCGAAAACGGCCGCCGGGTGCTGCTCGCGCACATCGACGGCGACGGCTTCGGCAGTCTCGCCCAGCGTCCCGGCAGTCCCTACGCCGCAACGGTCATCGCTGATGACATTCTCGACCGCTACCGCATTCCGCACAGCGTCTCGGTGGTCGAGGGCGAGATTGCCTCGATCCGCTTCGACCGCACCGCGGAGGAGGCGCAGCGGGAAATCGCGGCACTGGAGGCGCTCGCCGGGGAGATCCTGCGCCGGCCGCTGGTGGAGCCGGCCAGCCACACCTACAGCCACCCGTTCCGCTGGCGCGAGCTGGTCGCGGGCCAGCCGCCATCCGCCGGCGCCGCACTGTCGCTGCCCGGCTACCGCGTCGACTACCAGCGCGAGGCCGCCGGCTCACTGGCTTACATCGATCGCCTGCGGGGTGTCGAGCCGCGCGCCGACGGCCGGCCGCAGACCGATCTGCTGCTGCTCTCCGGCGACTGCCGTCCGGACGAACAGGCGCTGGCGGCGATCGACAGCGCCGGCGCACTGGCGGTCAACGGCGGCGACAACGAAGTATTCGCCGATTTCGCCAGCGTCGGCCAGCTGTCGCCGATGGTGCGCCAGCTCGGCGACTACGAGCAGGTCTACGCGCCGCTGGCCAACGAAAACGTCTACACCAACGGCTGGCAGCCGCCCTACGACGGCTTCCGGCGCGTGCTGCACACCCTCGAATTCAGCGAGCGGCCACGGCGTTTGAAGCCGATCAACATCTACTACCACTTCTACTCCGGTAGCCAGCCGGCGGCGATGGCGGCACTGCGCGAGGTCTACGATTGGGCGATGGCGCAGGAAAGCCACCCCAAATACCTCGGCGATTACGCCCGCGCAGCGCTGGAGTTTCGCCGCATCGGCATCGCCCGGCTGCTCGACGGCGCCGGCGCTGGCGTTGACGGTGAAGCACCGGTATCGCGCTGGCGGATCAGCGGCGCCAGGCAACTGCGCAGCCTGCGCCTGACCGCCGGGCTGCGCCCGGATCTGGCCGCCAGCCGCGGTCTGGCCGGCTATCGCTGCCTGCACGACGGCTGCCGCGCCCACCTCGCTGGCGATGCGCGCGTTGCACTGACGCTGCGCGCCGACGGCGCGGCGGCGGCCGCAGAGCGGCCGTCGCTGCACCACAGCAACGGCCGCGTCGAGTACTGGCGACAGACGCCGAGCGGTGCCGAGCTGCGGCTGCGCGCCACGGTGCCGCTGCGCGCCGAATTCCACACCGCCGGGCGCCGTTGCCAGGTGTTGCGCGATGGGCAGCCGCTGCCGGTGACGCGTCGCGGCGAGCGCTTGCAATTGCGGCTCAAGGCCGAGGAGAGTGGCGATGTGGCCCTGCGCTGTGACTAGTCGCCGGGCGGCCCGCGCACTGCGCCCGACCGCTGCGCTGCTCGTCGCGTTGCTCGCCCCGGCGGGTGCGCTGCAGGCCGCTGCGCTCGGCGCGGCGCCCTTTGCACTGGCCTCCGAAGCGGCCATCGATGCGGTGCAGATCGCCTTTCTGCGCGCTCGGGTCAGCGCCAATCCCGGCGACCACGCAGCGCGTCTGGACCTGGCTCGCGCGCTCGCCGTCAGCGGCCGGCCGCAGGAGGCGCGCGCGCTGCTCGACCCGCTGCGGACTCTCGACCCGGAGGCCGCGGCGCGCGCCGAGACCCTCGCCCTGCAGCTCGACTGGCAGTTGTACAACGCCTCGCCACCGGGCTCGGCGCGCCGCGCGCAGTACCTGAAGTCATTGCGCGAAGGCCTGCGCCGCGCGCTGCGGCGCGATCTGCCAATGATGGATTTCGCCCAGCTCGCCGATCTCGCCCTGCAACTGGAGAACCCCGCGCTGGCCGCCAGGTTTTACGCTGTGCTGGCGCGCCGCGAGCCGGAGCGCGCGGCCGCCTGGCTGGCGCGCTCGGCGCGCTGGATGCTGGGGGCCGGGAAGCCGATGGAGGCGGCCGAGAGCTACGCCCGCGCGGCGATCGCGCGCAGCGCCGGCAAGCGCCGCAGCGAATACGCGCTGGATGCGCTGGATGCGGCGCTGGCTAGCGGCGATCCCCACCAGGCCTTCGCCATGGCCGAGCGCCTGCTGGCCGAGATGCCCGGTCTGGCGCGGCTGCGGCTGCGCGCGGTGCAGGTCGCCGAGAGCGTCGGCGAGCACGGTCGCGCGCTGGACTGGCTGGCGGCGCTCAGCGCGCTGCCCGACGCCAGCGATCACGTGCTGCAGCGCCAGCGCGATCTGGCGCTGGCCGCCGGCGAGCTGTCGCTGGCCAGTGCCGCCGCGGTGCGGCTGCAGCGGCGCCATCCTGAGGACCGCGCCCTGCGCGCCGAGCTGGCGCGGCTGCACGAGTGGCGCGGTGAATTTCGCCTCGCCCTCGAACAGTGGCGCGCGCTGGCGCTCAGTGGGAACGGCAACCGCGTCACGCCGCGCGACGCCCGTGCGCTGCAGCGCGCCGCTGAGCTGCACGCCCAGCTCGATGAGACCGAGCGCGCCATCGAGCTGGTGCGCCTGTACCTCGAAGTCAACCCCGACGACTACGCCCAGCGCACCTGGCTGGCGCGGATGAGCGAATGGGGTGGGGTGCCGCGCGAGGCGCTCGCCGAGTGGCTGTGGCTGGCCGAGCACCGCGGTGCCTCTAGCGATTTCGCCGAGGTCGAACGGCTTGCGCCGATGCTCCACGATCACGCCGCCATGGCCCGTCTGTGGCGGCTGCGCGAGGGTCGCGAAACCTTCGACGCAGGCGATTATCTGGCGCTGGCCGAGGCGCTGCAGCGGAGCGGCGATCTGCGCGCCGAGGCCGCCGCGCTGCAGCGCGGCACGCGCAAACACCCGCGCAGCGAAGCCCTGTGGCGGGAGCGGGCGGAAGCGGCCGTGCGCGCCAACCGGCACCGCCGGGCGCTCGAAGTGTGGCGTGCCAGCGAGGCGGCGCTGGGGCCGCGCGATGAGAGTGTGGTGGCGCGCGCGCAGCTGTTGCTGGGGCTCGGTGAAACCGCGGAAGCGGCCGTCGCGGCGCGCCAGATCGGCGATGATCCCAAATTGCAGGCGCTGGCCGGAGAGATCGCCTGGCGGCACGGCGACGCCGCCGAAGCGGGGCGCCGCTACGCTGCGCTGTGGGGCGCTGGAGTGCGCGATGCGGTCACCGTGGACCGGCACATCGCGCTGGTCCGCCAGCGTCGCGGCTGGCGTGCGGCCAATCGTCTGCGCGTCGAGGCCTTCCGCTCACTGGGCCAGTGGCACCGCATGCTCAATGCCCTCGCCGACGCTCAGCGCGACGACGACTGGGATGCGGTGCGCGAGCTGTTGCAGCATGCTTCGGGCAGTGCCGAACTGGTCGCCCGCGAGGATTTCTGGCTGCTCAGCGCGGCCGCCGCCGAGGCCGACGACGATTCGCTCGGCGCGCAGCGCGCCTACGCTCGCGCGGTGCGGATCAACCCCGATTCCGAAGCGCGACCGGCGCTGCTCTGGCTGCTCATCGCGCAGCGCCAGCGCGCCGCTCTGGAGGCGCGTCTGAACGATTGGCGCGACAGCGCCGCCAATGACCGCCGACTGTGGCCGGCTTACGCCGCCGGGCTGCTGCAGCTGGGGCGGCCGCGGGACGCGCTGCACTGGTACCGCAAGCTTGCCGCAGAGGCTGCCGACGAGCCGCTCTGGCAGCTGGATTTCGCCGATGCGCTGGCCGCGGCCGGCTATCGCGACAGCGCCTTCCGGGTATCCCGCCACGCTTTGAGTCTGCTCGGCGAGAGCGGTTTGCTGGCGGCCAGCGACGGGCTGGATCTGCGCGTCGCGATGGTCATGGAAGGCCAGCTCGGGGCGCTGGCTGCGCGCCACTGGGTGGATGCGCAGCAGGCATCGGTGGCGGCCGATTCGAGCGCCGCGCTGGGCCTCGCCGAGTGGTACTTGCGCAATGGCCAGCTGGCGCGCACGCGGCATTGGCTGACTGAGCGCCAGCGCCTGCGGCTGCAGAATCCGGCCTGGCTGGAGATGGCGCTGGCCCTGGCCAGCGACGATCTGGAGCGCGTCGATGAGCTGCTCGATAGCCGCGGTCGCGAATTGGACGTGGCGCAGAAGGTGCAGGCGCAGCGCCGCCTCGGGCGTGTCGGCCTGGCCCTGGATACCGCCCTCGGCGGTCTCGCCGAGACGGGTGATCCCGCACTGCGCGAGGCCGCGGTGGCACTGCGCAGCGAGCGGCCGAATGATCTGACCCTGAGCGCCGACCGCCAGTGGCTGGATGATCTGCACGTCGACGGTCGCCAGATCGACTTGCGCCTCAGCGGTGATCACGGCACCTTCTCGGCCACCGCGCGCGAGGCCGAGCTGGTCGCGCGTACGCCGGAGCTGGCGGCGCTGGCCGGTGAGGAGTCGCTGTTCGACCTCGGCTATCGCTGGGACAGTCGCTTCGGCGAGAGCCGAGTCGGCCTCGGCGCGCGCCGTACCCTGGGTGAGCTGGACCCGCGCTGGGAGCTCGGTCACGCGGTGCAGATTTCTGCCCACTGGCGCGCCGAGGCCAGCCTTGCCAGCGGGCGCATCGGTGTCGACAGCGAGGCGCTGCGCGCGCTCGCCGGCAGCCGCGGGCTTCGCTTCGACATCGGTGGCCGGTTCGGTGCGCGCAATTATCTCGATCTATCCGCCGCCACCCGTCGCCTGTATGCCCTCGATGGCGGCGCGCGACTCGGCGACGGCTGGACGCTGGATGCCGAGGTCGGCCGCCACTTCGGCGGGCGGGTGTGGACACTGCGCGCCGGGATTACCGCCGGCTGGCTGGGCAATCGGGTCACTGATACGCTGCCGCAGTCGTTCGACGCGGCGCTACCCGGCGCACTGCCGGAAGATGTTATTCCGGAGCGTTTCTCCACCTTGGGGGTGCGCTTGCGCGCGGCGCGCGGCGAGCCGCTGGCGGACTATCCGCAGGTGGCTTCGCCGCGCTACTTTGCCGAGCTGTGGCTGGGTCTGCGCGGCGATACTGCCAACCCTCTGGACGGCGAAGCAGCGGGCCTGCTGTCGCTGGGTGTGGCCGGCGCCGTTTTTGGTGGCGATGAACTGGGCGCGGCGCTGAATATGGATAGCGAAGGCGTCACGCAGAGCGGGCAATTGAGGCTGTGGTACCGCCGACCATTTGACTGAGTTCTCGCAATGGCGTAAGGGCCGCGACAACGCATTGGCGAATGCGACATGGTTCTCGCCAACCGACCGGTAACTGATGCAAACTTGTCAAATAAATGGCGCGCCGAGAGCCGCCACGAGGAGCTAAATCATGCAGCGCCAGGACGTGAAATTTTCCCGAATCGATGACTACGGCGCCCGGCGCCAGGCTGTGTCGGGCAGTTGGCGCGCTGCGCTGTTGGCGTTGGGTTGTGCCTTGTTGCTCGGCGCTTGCAGCGTGACCCGCCTGCAGGACGGCGCAGCACTGGATCCGGCGGCGCGCTGGATCCAGCTGCCGCTGGTCAATCTGGCCGAGTCACCGCGCGCCGCCGAGCGCGCTGAGGCGATCCTCGCCACCCACCTGCGGGCCCGCGGTGTACGCGATCTCGCCAGCCACACCGAGCGCCCCGACGCCGGCGACAGCGGCCTGCTGGAGCAGCTCGATGACAGCCGCAGACAGCGCGAGGCGCTGCTCTACGCGCGCGCCGAGGGCTACCGCTACGCGGTTGCCGGCAGCGTCGACGAGTGGGGCTACAAGCGCGGCCTCGATGGTGAACCGGCGGTGGGGATCAGCCTGCAATTGATCGATGCTGCCAGTGGTGCGGTGTTGTGGAGTGCTTCCGGGGCGCGCACCGGCTGGGGCTTTGAGAGTGCCGCCGGCGCCGCTAACCGACTGCTCGATGAACTGCTCGATGGGCTGCCGCTGCAAACCACGCAATGAGAGACGCAATCCCCGGTCTGCCGGCGAGCGCTTGGTCGCGGCCCGGCGCGCCACCACTGGCCTGGCTGGAGACGCTGCTGATCACCGCGGCGCTGCCGGCGCTCGGTCTGCTGTTCAACGGCGACGACCCCTTCTTTCTGCGCAGCAGCTTTTTCTGGCTGAGTCTGGCGCCGCTGCTGGCCGCGCTGCGATACGGTTTTGCCCACGGCTTCGTCAGCGCCGCGCTGCTTACCGCGGGCATGCTTTTCCACGTGCACTTCGCCAATGCCGGGGCGGTCGAGCTGCCGGTCAGTTCGGCGTTGGCACTGGCGGTGACCGGCATGCTCGCCGGCGCCTGGTCGGATTGGTGGTCGCAGAGTCTTGCACATGCCAAGGCGGAGAATGCCTACCACCGCCAGCGCCTCGACGAGTTCACCACCGCCTACCATCTGCTGCGCATCTCCCACGAGCGCTTGTCACACCGCGTAGCGGCCAGTACCGACAGCCTGCGCGACACCTTGCAGCGCCTCTACGGCCATCTGCAACACAGCGCGCAGCCACACGCGCCAATGCGCGGCATGGGCGGCGATGTGCTCGGATTGTTCAGCAAT
The DNA here is from genome assembly GCA_965602395.1 of uncultured Chromatiales bacterium. Classification (GTDB taxonomy): domain Bacteria; phylum Pseudomonadota; class Gammaproteobacteria; order CBFCYW01; family CBFCYW01; genus CBFCYW01. The sequence continues at coordinate 37,230 of CBFCYW010000010.1, read as the reverse complement.
TTCACCTGGGTGCAGGTGGCGGCGCTGTACGCGGTGGATCCCGGTGGCCGCCTGCGCCACCCGCCGGAGGCGACGCTGGGCGATCCGGCGACGGTGGATGAGCACAATCCGCTGGTCATCGCGGCGCTGCGCAAGCGCAAACTGGTGGCCGCCACCGCTGCTGAAAATCGCGATCGCACCGGTGGCCTGCTGGCCTGCGCGCCGATCGTCGACAGCGATGATCGCTGCCGCGCGCTGCTGGTCATCGAGCGCATGCCGTTCATGACTTTCACCAGTGAAAATCTGCGCCTGCTGGCGGTGCTCGCCGCCCACGTCGGCCATCTGCTGGCGCGGGTCGAGGCGACCACGCTCGAAGGCGCCAGCGAGTTCTCGCGCCACCTGCAGCGCGCGCTGGCCGATCTGCGCGAGTTCGCCCTGCCATCGACGCTGGTTACGCTGCACTGCCCGGCCGGGCAGCACGGGGCCGATCTGGCCGACTTTGCGCTGACCCAGATGCGCGGTCTCGACCGCCCCTGGCAGACCCGCGCACGCGGCGGCACGACGCTGGTCTGCCTGCTCATGCCGCTGACCACCGAAGAGGAAGCCGGACGCTATCTGGAGCGCCTCGAAAGCGCGCTCGGCAAGCGCCGCGAGGTCGCCAGCCTGGCCGATCTGGCGCGCCGCAGTGGCGCCGGAAACTTCGCCGCACTGGGTGTGCAGACCACCGTGAGCGCACTGCGCCGCGGTGACAATGCCACTGCGCTGCTCGACAAACTGGCCCTGGAGTATGGGATTGATTGCGGGGATCTTGCTAGTACTGGCAGCCTTCGTCGCTGAGAGCTGGGCGATCTGGCAGCTCTGGCAATCCGCTGGGGCCGCCCCGACAGCATTGCTCGATGAGCTGGCGGCATTCCAGCTTTGGGATGTGCTGCCCTTGCATGTGCTGTCCGCACTGCTCGGCAGCGTTGGGCTGTGGGTGATGCTGCCGCAGCGAGTGCGCCGCCCGCCATTCGCCGCGCCGCTGTTCCTGTTCTGTCTGTGCTTCGCCCTGCCGCTGTTTGGCGTCGTCGGTCTGGCGCTGGTGCTGGTGCCGGCCCTGCGCCACCCCGAGCGGGCGCTGCGCAGCGATTGGCGGGTGATCCGCGTGCCCGATCTGCCCTATAAGCCACTGGCCAGCCAGGCCGAGCAATACGGCCCCGGCGGCCTGCTCGGCGTGCTGCGCAACGCCCCCGATAGCGAGCGCCGGCTGCGCGCGGTGATCTCAGCGCGACAGATGCAGCAGCGCGCGGCGATCCCGATTCTGCGCGAGGCGCTGCAGGATCCGGTCGACGATGTGCGCCTGCTGGCCTATGCGCTGCTCGACGACAAGCATGAGGTGCTAACCGCAAAAATCCGCGATCTGCTGACGGCGCTGGAGAGTGGCGAGGGCGAGCGGGTCGCGTTGCAGCAGAGTGCCGCTGCGGCCTACTGGGAGCTGGCCTATCTGGGGCTGGCCGAGCCGGAGCTGCGCCGCTCTATGCTCAAAAGTGCCGAGGGTCATCTGCTGGAGGCGCTCACCGAGCACGGCCGCAACGGCGAACTGCTCTTCCTGCTCGGTCGCGTGCGCCTGCTCGATGGCCGCCGGGATGCCGCCGAGGCGAGTCTGCAGCAGGCCATTGAAGCGGGCATGTCGCGCAATGAGGTGCTGCCCTATCTCGCTGAGATCGCCTTCCTGCGGCACGATTTCGACCAAATCGGCAAAGTGCTTTCCGGCATCGATCCGGTGAAATTGCGCGATCAGCGCCTCGCACCGGTGGCGGACTACTGGCTGTGAGTAATGCAACGCACAGGTCGGGCAGCATGGGCGAGCTTCCGCGTCTGAAGAGCGGTGAGCGCGCCGATATCTGCCTGCTGCTGGAGGGAACCTACCCCTACGTCAAAGGCGGCGTCTCCGGCTGGGTGCACCAGCTGATCAGCGGTCTGCCGGAGCTGCGTTTCGCGGTGATCTTTCTCGGCGGGCGCCGCAGCCAGTACCGCGACATGCAGTACCGGTTGCCGGATAACCTGGTGCATCTCGAGGAGCACTACCTGCTGGAGGCGGTGCGCCCGCAGCAGGCGCGCTCGCGGCGCGGCAATCCGCGGGCATTTAAGCAGGCGCGCAAGCTGATCGAGCGCCTCGCCGACCACACCCGGCGCATACCGCGCGCCGAGCTGGCCCAGGTGCTCGATCTGGTCGGTCGCCACGATGGTCTCAACCACGCCGATCTGCTGCACAGCCGCGCCGCCTGGGATGCGCTGTGCGACTACTATCGCGATCACTGCACCGATCCCTCTTTCGTCGACTTTTTCTGGACTGCGCGCACCCTGCTGGCACCGCTATTCGTGGTTTCCGACGCCGCCGCCGGCGCGCCGCCGGCGAACGTCTACCACGCGGTGTCCACCGGCTACGCGGGTTTTCTCGGCACCTTGTTGCGCTACCGCCACGGCCGGCCCTTCGTGCTCAGCGAGCACGGCATCTACACCAAGGAGCGCAAGATCGATCTGGCGCGCAGCAATTGGATCGCCGAGCCGGAGGAGCCCTTCGGCGGCGGCCTCGACGAGGACGTAGGCTACATCCGCAGAATGTGGATCGGCTTTTTCGAGAGCCTCGGCCGGCTCACCTACGACGCTGCCGACCCGGTGATCGCCTTGTTCGAGGAAAACCGTGAGCGGCAGATCCGCGACGGTGCTGATCGCGCGCGCACCGCCATCGTGCCCAATGGCATCAACGTCGAGACCTACGATTTCGCCCGCCAGCAGCACGACAAGCAGCCGGCACCGGTGGTCGCGCTGGTCGGTCGGGTGGTGCCGATCAAAGACATCAAATCCTTCATTCGCAGCATGAGCGTGGTCTGTAGCGAGATGCCCGACGCGCGCGGCTGGGTGGTCGGCCCGCAGGATGAGGATCCGGACTACGTCGAAGAGTGCCGCTCACTGATTCGCGACCTGAAGCTGGAGGGGCTCGTGGAGCTGCGCAGTTACATGCCGATGGAGGAGATCCTGCCGCAGATCAGCGTGCTGGTGCTGACCTCCATCAGCGAGGCGCTGCCGCTGGTGCTGCTGGAGGGCTTCGCCGCCGGGGTGCCGGCGGTGAGCAGCGACGTCGGCGCCTGTCGCGAATTGATCGAGGGGCGCGGCGAGGAGGATCGCGCGCTGGGTGAGGCCGGCGCCGTGGTGCCCATCGCCAGCCCGTCGCGCACCGCGCTGGCAGTGCTGGAGCTGCTCGGCGACGCCGATCGCTGGCACCGTGCCAGTCGCGCCGGTTACAACCGCGTGCGCCTCTACTACACCGAGCAGCGGATGCTTGCCGACTACAGCGATATCTATCGCAGCGCCCTGGAGCGCAGCGCGCCGCAGAGTCCGGCGCGCCGCGCCCTGTCGGAGCGCGTCGGGGAAGTGCGCGGCAGAGGGGCCGAGATCGCCATCGCTGCTGCCAGCGCAGGGAAGAGCTGATGGCCGGTATCGGCTTCGAGCTGCGTCGAATCCTCCAGCGCGACAGCTACGCTGCGCTGCTGCAGGCCTACGGCTACGCCGGGGTGATCAGTTCCGGGCCGTGGGTGCTGTCGATTCTCGGCGTGATGCTGGTCGGCTACCTGAGCCTCGATGGCATCGAGGCGGCGCGCGATGTGGGCCAGTTTCTGGTCTCGGTGACCCACTTGATGGCCGCTTCTCTGATCTTCACCGGCAGCCTGCAGCTGGTCTTCACGCGCTTTGTCGCCGATCGTGAATTCGAGAAGAAGAAGCGGCTGGTCTTCTCCAACCTGTGCGGCGTGCTGACCCTGGTCACGCTCGCCGCCACAGCCGCTGCCTGGGTGCTCGGCAGCACCCTGTTCGCCGATACCGGCATGCTCTACCGCATGATCATGGGCAGCACCCTGGTGGCGCTGTGCAATATCTGGATGGTGGTGATCTTTCTCACCGGGATGAAACGCTACCGGCGCATCGTCATGGCCTTTTTCTGGGCCTACTCGGCGGCGCTGGTCGCCGGTCTGGCGCTGCGCCAGTACGGCGTCGAGGGATTGCTCGCCGGCTTCCTGTTTGGCCAGGTGATCCTGCTCTTTCTGCTCCTGGGTCGGGTCGCGCGGGAGATCCCCGGCGATGCCCTGTCCAGCTTCAGCTTTCTGAGGCCCAGTCAGAGCTACTACGTGCTGGTGCCGGTGGGGCTGCTGTACAACCTCGGCGTGTGGATCGACAAATATCTGTTCTGGTACCACCCGGCGACCTCGCAGGCGGTGATCGGCCCGCTGCGCGCATCGCTGATCTATGACCTGCCGATCTTTCTCGCCTACCTGTCGATCATCCCCGGCATGGCGATCTTTCTGATCCGCGTCGAGACCGACTTCGCCGATGCTTACAAGCGCTTCTACGACGCGGTGCGCGACGGCGACGCGCTGGACCACATCAGCCACCACAAGCAGGACATGATCAGCGCCGTGCGCAACGGCCTGTACGACATATTCAAGGTACAGGGGCTGACCGTGGTGGTGCTGTTTATCTTCGCTGAGCGCATCCTTGAAATGATCGGCCTGTCGCAGCTCTACCTGCCGCTGCTGAAGGTGGATCTGGTCGGCGTCGGCGTGCAGGTGCTGCTGCTGGCCGTGCTCAATGTGCTGTTCTACCTCGATCTGCGCCTGCAGGCGCTGGGCATCTGTCTGCTGTTCGCCGTCGGCAACGCCCTGTTTACCTGGATGACCCAGCAGCTCGGCCCGCAGTTCTACGGCTACGGTTTCCTCGGCAGCACCCTGCTCGCCAGCCTGATCGGCATCGTCATCCTCGAACGCCGACTGGCGTGGCTGGAATACGAAACCTTCATGCTGCAGCGCTGACCGCCTCGCCGCGGCGCCACTCATCGGCCGCGCGCGCCGGCTGCCAGCCGGGTCGGCGATCAATCCATCAATCCATCAATCCATCAATCCAGCGTCAGCCAGCCCGGCAGTGCGCGCGCCGCGCGGTTGATCCGTCGGTCGATAGCGCGTGCGCCGGGGCAGAGCCGCTCCAGCAGCGCCCAGAAATCGGCCGAGTGATCGGGGTGGCGGCTGTGCGCCAGTTCGTGCAGCAGCACATAGTCGAGCTGGGCCGGGTCGAGCAGCAGCAGCGCGGCGTTCAGGCTCAGCGTGCCGCGCGCGGAATAGCTCCCCCAGCGGCTGCGCTGGCAGCGCACGGCGAGGCGCGCGTAGCCCAGTCCGTGGCGTGTGCCGTGCTCGGCGAGCAGTGCGTCGAGGCGTGCCGCGAGCGGCTGCCGGGCGCGCCCGATCAGCCAGCGGCGCAGGCATCGCGCCACCGCCTGCGGCTGGCAGTCGCCGCGCAATACCAGCGTACCGCCAGTCTCGCGCAGGCGCAGCGGGCCATCGCTGCGGTGGTAGTCGAGCGGCCAGCGTTCGCCGATGGCGGCAAGCTCGATGAGCTGCGGCAGTCGGCGCGCCGCCTCGATCTGCGGCCCCAGGCGCGCCTGCTGGCGCGCGATCCACTGGCGGCCGTCGCGCACCGCCCGCGCCGCCAGCGCCGGGTCGGCGCCGCGCGGCAGCACCACTTCCACGCCCTGTGCCGAGACCCGCAGACTGATGCGCCGCGCGCGCGCCGAGATGCGCACGGTGTAACCGGGCAGATCACCGGCGGCGGGCGCATCGCCCGAAAGCCCGCTGTCCGCAGAGTCGCCACCCGGGAAGTCATCGCCCGGCGATGGGCTCATCGCCAGCCATCCAGCGCCAGCAGCGCAGCGCAGCCGGCGGCGTACATGATCAGCGCGTAGCGCAGATTCCAGCGCAGAATCTGCCGCGCACCCAGCCCGTAGCGGCCCTGCAGCGACAGCCCCAGACCGCTGAACGGACTACAGGCGGCGCCGATGCCCCAGACCATCAGATACATCGCCGCCATCAGTCCCGGCGCCGGTGCCAGCGGTGCGGCCAGCGCGGCCACCGCGGCGATCGATACCACCGCGTGCACGCCGCAGTAGCTCAGCAGCAGCATCACGCCGAAGGTGGCACAGGCCGCGGCACCGTCGAAGCGCTCGAAGGGCAGAGCCAGCCCCAGCGCCGACTGCGCGGCGAACAGGCCCACCGCGAGCACCCCGGCGGCGAGAAACAGGGTCAGCTCGCCGCGCATCATCGGCAGGCCGCGGGCGATGTGCTGGCGACTGCGGCGCAGGGCGCGGCGCGGTCCGCGGCGCAGCGGCAGCACGCTCAGCGCCAGCAGCGGCGCCAGCGTGGTGACCACCGTCAGCACCGACAGCGCCGGCGCCGCTTCGTGCACCGCCAGCACCCCGAACACCAGCAGCGCCGGCACCCACAGCGCGGTGAAGTGCATCGGATAGCCGCGAAAGCCGGCCAGTGCGTCGGCGCTGGCGCGGCGCGCGAACAGAAAGGTCAGCAGCAGGCCGAAGGCGGTCAGCGGCAGCGTCAGCGGCCAGAAATCCGTCATCCGCGCGCCCGGCGCGTAGAGCAGCGCGGTGGCCATCGCGGCGAAAAAGGGCGACCACAGGGCCGCGCTGGCGAAGCCGCAGGTCAGCAGGCGCGTGGTGTTTTCACCGATTTGCCCGCGCCGGGCCAGCCGGTCGCCGACGATCACCACCGCCGACATGTTGATCACCGCACCGAACAGGTGCACCCCGAACAGGGTGCGCACAAAGGCCCAGGGCCCGGTTGCCGCGTGGCCGCCGCGGCCGGCCGGCATGCTCACCAGCTTCAGGAATGACACCGCGGCGAGCATCGAGATCAGGCTCAGGTTCTGTGTCAGCAGCCGCGCGTAGTCGATCTGCACCCCGTCGTGCAGGCCGGCCCAGAGCATCAGCGCCAGCCCGGTGCCGGCGAGTAGCAGCGCCTGGGTTTTCTGCGTGCGCCCGGCCAGCGGCCACAGCAGCGCCCCCGCCAGCCAGCTGCACAGCCCGGCGATCTGTGCCGGAAACGCCGGCAGGTAAGCGTGCAAAAGTGACAGGCAGAGCATCGCCAGCAGCAGCCAGCCGGCGATCTGCGAGCGCGTCTCCACGCTCACTGGCGCGCGGCCCGCTGGCGGCTGGACCAAAGGGCGGCCGTGGCGCGCACGCTGGCAAAGTGGATGTCGACGATATCCGCCACATCCGGTGCGTAGCCGCCGGCCATCACCGTCGCCACCGCCGCGCCGTGTTCGCCGCAGCGCTGCAGCACCCGCTCATCGCGCGCCGCCAATCCGGCGCGGGACAGCGCCAGCCGACCGAGGCGGTCGCCGCGCCAGGGATCGGCGCCGGCGAGGTAGATCACCAGCTGTGGCTCGGCGCGGGCGAAGGCGGCGTCGAGGCCGGATGCCAGCGCGGCGAGGTAGTCGTGGTCGCCGCAGGCATCGGCCAGACCGATGTCGATATCGCTCGCCGCCTTGCGCGCCGGGAAGTTGTTTTCGCCGTGGATCGAGAAGGTCAGCGCGCGCGGCTCGTCGGCCAGTATCTCGGCCGTGCCATTGCCCTGATGCACGTCGCAATCGACCACCAGCAGTCGCTGCACGGCGCCGCGTTCGAGCAGATCCAGCGCGGCGATGGCCGCGTCGTTGAACACGCAAAAGCCCTGTGCGCGAGCGCGCCCGGCGTGGTGGGTGCCGCCGGCCAGGCTGGCCGCCGCGCCCTCGGCCAGCGCCGCGTCGCAGGCCGCCAGCGTCGCCCCCGCCGAGCGCAGGCTGCGCTCGACCATCTGCGCCGACCAGGGAAAGCCCAGCGCGCGCAACTCATCGCGCTGCAGATCGCCGCTGTGCACGCGCGCCACATAGTCCGCATCGTGGGCGCGGCAGAGCTGTTCGAGCGCCGCCGCCGCCGGCAGGCGCAGGCGAAACGGCGCGCCGGCGGCGGTGACGCGCTCGCGCAGCAGGCGGTACTTGGTCATCGGGAAGCGGTGGCCGTCCGGCAGCGGCAGAACGAAGGTGTCGCAGTAGAAGACTTGCACGCGGGGCTCCCTAAAATGGCTGGCATTTCGGGCAATAACAGCTGGCCCGTTGGCCGATGAGCTTGTGTCGAATCCGCGCCCCGCAGCGGTGGCAGGGCTCGCCGGCCCGGCCGTAAACATCCAGCGATTGCGCAAAATACCCCGGCTCGCCGCGCGAGTGGAGAAAATCCCGCAGGGTCGTACCGCCCATGTCAATCGCCGCGCGCAGCACGCCGATTACCGCGGCCGCCAGCCGTTCGCAGTCATCCCGCGTCAGCCGCCCGGCCGCGCGGCCCGGGCGAATGCCGGCGCGAAACAGCGCTTCGCTGGCGTAGATATTGCCCACGCCGACCACCACCGAATTGCTCATCAAAAACGCTTTCACCGCGACTTTGCGTTTGCGCGACAGCCGGAACAGATGGGCACCATCGAAGCCGCCCTCCAGCGGCTCCGGCCCCAACCCGGCCAGCAGCGGATGCCCCAGCGGGTCCTCCTCGCACCACAGCCAGCAGCCGAAGCGGCGCGGGTCGTGGTAGCGCAGCGCCAGCCCGCTGGCCAATTGCAGCTCGATGTGATCGTGGCTGCGCGGCGCTTCGTCGATCTGTGCCAGGCGCAGGCTGCCGGACATGCCCAGATGGACGATGGCGCTGCCCGGCGCGGCGTGCAGCAACAGGTATTTGGCGCGGCGCTCGACCGATTCGATGGCTTGTCCGCGCAGCTCGTGCAGCGCGTCCGGCACCGGCCAGCGCAGTTGCCGCCGGCGCAGGATGACCCGCTCGATGCGCTGCCCGCGCAGATGCGGCTCGATACCGCGGCGGGTGGTTTCCACCTCCGGCAATTCGGGCATCGCTGGCTGTCCCGATCCGGCTACAGGCCCAGCCGCTCGCCCAGCGCGCGGCCGATGATCAGGCGATGGCCGGCGCCGTCCGGCTGCAGCGCGTAGCCCAGCGGATGGCTTTGCACGGCCAGCGCGAAGCGGCCGCCGCCGGCGATCTCGAAGCGCAGCCAGCGGGTGTCGGCGCCGGTCTCCCGCGCCGCTTCGACGCCGGCGGCGCGCAGCGCTCGCCAGTCCTGCAGGCGCTCGGCGGCGGTGATCCGCGCGCCGTCGGCATCGCGCAGCGCCAGCGGCTCCAGCCCGCCCAGCGGGCGCAGGTCGGCGAGCGCTTGCAGGCCGGCGTCGAGCAGCGGGTAGTGGCGGTCGGCGAGCAGCATCAGCTGATCGCCGTAGAGCAGGTAGCGCCGGCCATTGCCGTCGCTGCCGCCGGCTTCGACATCGCCGAAGCCGAGCCGCTCGTCGTCGAGCAGCAGGCGCGCGCGCGGCGGCTGCAGGCCGAACTCGGCCAGATCGCGTCCGAGGCGGGCGTAGCGCGAAGTGGGCAGCGCCTCGGCCACCGACAGCAGCGCGGCGACGCGGCCGCGATCCAGCGGCGCGCGGAAGGGCTCGACCAGCCACCAGTCGTCGCCCTCGCGGCGCAATTCCAGGGAATCGCGGGCGGTATCGCGCGGGTATTCGATGCGCGCGCTGTCGATTTGGGCTGCCGCCAGTTCCAGCACCGGCGCCGGCCCGGCGTGGCGCGCGCGGTAGTCCAGCCAGGCGACGAAAGCCATCGCCATCACGCCGACGAACAGCAGCAGATTGGTGAATTGGCGGCGTTCGAGTTTCACGTCACTCAGGCCCTGCGGCGGCGGCGCCACTGCCAGGCGCCCACGGCAAAGAGTAGCAGCGGCAGGCCGATCAGACCGAGGCCGCCGAGCAGGCCGCGCTGCGCGTCGCCCAGCAGCAGCAGGCGGTCGGCCGGCTCCGGGCGGGCGATCTGCAGCAGGCGGTCGTCGCCGGCCAGCCACTCCAGCAGGCGGCGACCCAATTCGGCGTTGGCGCCGTTGTCCAGCCAGGCGTTGCCGATGAAATCGGCGTCGCCGAGCACCACCACGCGCTGTTCGCCGCGCTGCAGCGCCACACCCAGATCCAGTGGACCGGCGACTTCGCCGGCGTCGGCGTCCAGGCGCAGGGTGCCGGCGATCTCGCCGCGCTCGGTCCAGCTCTGCGCGCCACTGCGCAGCAGCGTCTCGGCGCGCCAGCCGCGGCGCGCTTCGACCACCAGCGCGGCGGCCTGCGGCAGCAGGCTGGGCGCGGCCAGCGCAGCGGTCGGCGCGCCGCCATCGCGGCCCGGCGGGTATTCGCTGACCACCGCGAAATCCGGGCTGTCCAGCCCCAGCCGCTGGCCGGCGGCATCCACCACCACGCCCGGCAGGGCGCGCACGCCGAGTTGCTCGGCGAGCAGCTCGGTGCCGGCGCGCGCGCCCGGCTCCAGCAGCCACAGCAGATTGCCGCCGCGGCCCAGCCAGTCGGCGATGGCGGCGCGCTCGCCGGGGAACAGCGCCGCGCGCGGGTCGGCCAGTACCAGTGCGGCGGCGTCGTCGGGCACCCGCGGCTGCGCCGCCAGATCGAGCGGCTCAAGCAACAGCCCGGCCTCGGCGAGCTGCGCGGAGAAGCGGCCGTAGTCGCCGTTGCCGGCGCCCAGCGGGCTGCGCTCGCCGTGGCCGGAGAGAAAGTACAGCCGCCGCGCGCCGCCGCGCGCCAGGCGTGCGATGGCGCCGGAGACGGCCGCTTCGGAGAGCTGCTGCAGGCGCTGCTCGGCGCCGGCGTGGCGCAGGATTACCGCGCCGCCGCGGGCGATCTGCAGCTCGCGCGCCGCGGCCGGATCGGTCTCCGGGTTGCGCATCGCCAGCGAGAAATCCACCCCCGCGGCCGCCGCGCCGCGGCGGTAGCGCTCGAACAGATCGCCGACCCGCGCGCGCAGCGCCGCATCCGGCGGCAGCCAGGCTTCGACCCGCAGCGGCGCGTCGAGCTGCGCCAGCAATTGGCGGCTGGATTCGCTCAGCGAGTGGCGCCCGGCGGCGGTCAGGTCGAGCTGCCAGCGGTGACGCTGCGAGAGCGCCCCGGCGAGTAGTACCGCGGCGACCAGCAGCAGCACGAACAGGGCGTGCTGGCGGCGCAGGCGGCGATTGTCGGGCGGTGCGCCGCTCATTCGCCGAGCAGCCGCAGGTTGTCCAGCCGGCGCGCCGCCAAGGCCCAGAAAAAGCCGGTGAAGAGCAAAAAGTAGGCGATGTCGGCACTGTCCAGCAGGCCGCGCAGAAAGCTGCGCAGGTGCGCCGGCGGCGACAGCAGGCGCAGCAGCTCGCCGCCGCCACTGCCGCCCGCGCCGGCGCTGGCGGCGCCATCCAGCAGCCACAGCAGCAGCAGCGTGCCGAGGCTGCCCAGCGCGGCCACCGCCGGCTGCCGGGTGAGGCAGGAGAAATACAGCCCGCAGGCGGCGCAGGCGGCGCCGAACAGCAGCAGGCCGAGGCCGGCGGCGGCCAGCGCGCCCCAGTCCAGCGGCGTGTCGGAGATCAGCGCCAGCAGCGCCGGCAGGGCGAGTGCGACCAGCACCAGCAGCGCCTGCAGGGCGAGCAGGCCGAGCAGCTTGCCGCCGGCGACCGCGGCCATCGACAGCGGCGCCGACTGCAGCAGGCGGAAGCTGCCGCTGGCCAGTTCGCCGGCCACCAGGCGCATGCTGAACAGCGGCACGACCAGCAGCAGCAGCCCGGAGGCCGGCGCCAGGTATTCGGCCAGCAGGTGGGCGGTGAGGCCGTCGCCCTCATTCTGCGGGCGCTGCAGATAGCCCTCCACGGCGAGCAGAAACAGCCAGGCGTAGAGCAGTGCGAGACCGCCGGCGGCGACCCAGCCGGCGGGGCTGCGCCAGTGGCCGAGCAGCTCGTGGCGGGCGACCACGAGGATCACGCCGCGGCTCCGTCGCCGGTGGCCGTTTCGGCCGCGGCGAGCTGCGCTTCGGCGCCGCGCACCAGCTCGGTGAAGCGCGCTTCGAGGGTGTTTTCCTCCGCACCCAGCGCCGCCAGCGGGATGCCGGCGGCGACGATTTCCCGGGCCACGGCGACGGCCCCGGCGTCGCCCGCCGCGGCCGGCAGCAGGCGCCAGCCACCGGCGTCGCGGTGCGCGTCGCGGATCGCCGGCAGGGCTTTGAGCCGGGCGGCGTCGACCGCGCCGGGCAGGCGTGCGCGCAGCCAGCCGCTGGCGGCGAAATCGGCCAGTGGCGCATCGCACAGCTTGTGCCCGCGATGCAGCACCAGCACCCGCGTGCAGGTGGCGGCGACCTCCTGCATCAGGTGGCTGGAGAGGACCGCTGCGCGGCCGCTGTCGCCGCTGCAGATCTCTGCGATCAGCGCGCGCAGCTCGCCGATCTGCAGTGGATCGAGGCCGGTGGTGGGTTCGTCGAGCACCAGCAGGCGCGGGCGGTGCACCAGTGCGCCGGCGAGGCCGACGCGCTGCCGGTAGCCCTTGGAGAGGTTGCCGATCAGCCGCCGGCGCACGGCGCCGAGGTCGCAGTCGGCCAGCGCCGCATCCACCGCGCTGGCGATGTCGCCGCGCGCCACGCGGTGCAGTCGGGCGCAGTGGCGCAGGTATTCGTCGACGCTGAGTTCCGGGTACAGCGGTGGCTGGTCGGGCAGATAGCCGAGCTGGCGTTTGGCGGCCAGCGGTGCGTCGCGCAGATCGTGGCCGCAGATGGCGATCTCGCCGCCGCTCGGCGCCAGCGCGCCGCAGATCATCTGCAGTGCGGTGGTTTTGCCGGCGCCGTTGGCGCCGAGCAGGCCCAGTACTTCGCCGCCGCGCAGGTCGAAATCCAGCTCCCGCAGCGCACTGTGCCCGGCGTAGCGCTTGTGCAGCTGGCGCACGCGCAGCAGCGGTATTTGCGGCTCGGGCTGGCTGGGCATGGGGTTTTTGGGTGCTCCGCTCGGGGTGGCGCGTCGGGGACTCGCGGGGGTGCGCGCAAGCTAGCGCCGGGGCGGGGCGATTGCAAGCCGTGGCGCGGCTGGGCGGCTGTCGATCGGCGCCCGCCGGCGGCGATTCAAGGCGAGTCGCTGTGGCGCCGAAAACAGGCTGTTGGCCGCGCTGCGGTGAGGTGCCCGGGAGGCGGGTATGCGATTGAAAGATCTGGTGGTGATGGTGGTCGAGGGTTCGGCGATGCAGCAGAAGATCGTCGCTGGCGCGTTGCGCGCTCACGGGGTGCGGGATCTGCGTCAGGTGCGCAGCGGCGCGGCGGCGCTGGCGCTGCTCGGCGAGGCGCCGGTGGATCTGCTGATCAGCGCCATGTACCTCGATGACATGACCGGCAGCGAGCTGCTGCACGCGGTCCGCGGCGATGAGCGCTCCCGCGAGACCGCCTTCGTGCTGATCTCCAGCGAGACCGATGCCCAGGTGCTCGATCCGATCCGCCAGGCGGGCGTGATTGCGATCCTGTCTAAACAAGGCTTCAGCGCCGATTCGCTGCGCGATGCGCTGCGCGCCACGCTGCAGTATTACGAGTCCGGCGATGAGCTGATCGCCGGCCGCGAGCCGGAGGATCTGCAGGTGCTGCTGGTCGATGACAGCGAGATGTCGCGCAAGCACGTGCGCCGTCTGCTGGGCAATATGGGCATCGAGCAGATCGACGAGGCCGCCGACGGCAAGGCGGCCTGTGAGCTGCTCGCGCAGCGCTTTTACGATGTCGCCTTCACCGATTACAACATGCCCGGCATGGATGGTCGCGAGCTGGTCGAGTACGTGCGCAGCAGCAGCTCGCAGCCGAGTCTGCCGGTGTTGATGATCACCAGCGAGAGCGATCGCCGCCGCCTCGCCGAGGTCGAGCGGGCCGGGGTCTCGGCGATCTGCGACAAGCCCTTCGACCCGACCCGGGTGCGCGGCCTGCTCGACGGCGTGCTGCGCGAAGCACAATAGCGCGGCGCGCGGCTGGAAGGACGTTTGCGCCGCCGCTGCGGGTCGCTATCAGCTCCGGTGCGAGTCGCTATCAGCTAAGGGGCGCGGGCGCGCCGCGGTCACACTCCCGCCACTGGCAAAACCAAGCGGGAGCGAGATGATGTTTGAAATGGCCTACGACGATGCGTTGATCGTCGGCCGCGAGGCGGTGTTCGTAGTCAGCGGCGACTGGCACCAGAAGGTGCGCGTGACCATCACCGGGCTGGAGGAGGGCGACGGCGTGCGCAGCTTTACCGGCCACTCCCACGGCAGTTCGACGCGCGGCATCAAGGCCGCCAAAAAGGACGAGCCGCCGGTGCCGGTGAAGGGCGACTTCAAGCTGGTCGAGGGCCGCTGGCAGGGCACGCTGGTCAACGCCTGAGGCATCCTTCGGCCGGTGCTTCGCAGGCACAAAAAAACCCGACCTGACGGCCGGGTTTTTTTGTGCGTCGCATGTCGCGTCAGCGGATCACTTGATCTTCGCTTCCTTGTACATGACGTGCTTGCGGATCACCGGATCGAACTTCTTGATCTCGAACTTGCCGCTCATGGTGCGCTTGTTCTTGTCGGTGGTGTAGAAGTGGCCGGTGCCGGCGCTGGAGACGAGGCGGATCTTGTCGCGCATAACTTGTTGCTCCTCAGACCTTCTCGCCGCGGGCGCGCAAATCGCCGAGCACCGCGTCGATACCTTTCTTGTCGATGATGCGCATGCCCTTGGAGGAAATGCGCAGGGAGACGAAGCGATTCTCGCTTTCGACCCAAAAGCGATGGTTGTGCAGATTGGGCAGAAAACGGCGCTTGCTCTTGATGTTGGAGTGGGAAACATTGTTCCCGGTAACGGGGCGTTTGCCCGTCACCTGGCAAACTCTGGACATGCGACTCTCCAGTGATCCGGTTAGACGAAAACCGGCGACTATATCCAAAACCACCCCGCCGCTCAAGCTGGCGGGTGGAAAAAACGGCGCAGCCCGCCGGCCGTTCAGCCGTCGCGCAGAGGTCGCGCGACCATCGCAATGGAGCGGGTGATGAGCGATTTCGACGAGCATGCCGCGCGCGCCTGGCTGGCCGAGCGCGGTCTGCCACTGTACGCGGCCTTTTCGCTGACGCCACTGCGCGCCGGCGGGCTCGACCCACAGCGCCAGTCGCTGGCCGACTCACTGCGCCGATCCGATCCGCACGGCGAATACGCCAGCGCGCTGCTGCTGGGCAACGCCGGGCCGAGTCTGTGGCCGGCGCTGCAGGCCGCCCGGCCGCCCGGCGAGCACCCGGTGGACGACTACAGCCGCGCCACCGCGCTGGCCTTCGCCGCGCGCTTCGCCGGCGACTCGCGCGCCCTGTGCCTGTACCCCGGCGGCGCGCAACAGCCGCCGCTGCAACTGTGGAGCCAGCTCGCCGGCTGGCACCATCGCTCGCCGCTGGGCATGGGCATACACCCGCGCTACGGGCTGTGGCAGGCCTGCCGCGCGTTGCTGCTGCTGCGCACAGCGCTGCCGGAGCGACGCGAGCCGCGCGGCGTTTCACCCTGTATCGATTGCCCCGCACCCTGCGTCAGCGCCTGCCCGGCGGCTGCACTGGCGGTCGGCGAGTGGCCGGAGATGCACCGCTGCCTCGACTACCGCGTCGCCGCCGCCAGCGACTGCGCCGACCGCTGCCTGGCGCGCCTCGCCTGCCCGGTGGCTGCCGAGCAGCGCTATCCGTCGCAGCAGATCGCCCACCACTACCGCGATCCGGCCACCACCCGGCGCCGCTACCTGGCGGCGCTGGGTGGCGGCGTTGGGTAGTGATACGGGAGCAGCGACAAGCGGCAACTGAAGCCGTCGTCGCGATGGCATAATGCGCCGCCCGCAGCCCTGCGGTCAGCAACTGCCACCGGAGTCGCCGTGGACATCATTTTCATCCGCGAACTGCGCGTCGAAGCCATCATCGGCGTCTTCGACTGGGAGCGCAGCGTGCGCCAGAGCCTGAGCATCGATCTGGACATCGGCGTCGATATCCGCGCTGCCGCGGCCAGCGACGACATCGCCGACACACCCAGCTACAGCGAGATCAGCGCGCGCCTGCTGGAGTTCGTCGGCGCCAGCCGCTGCCAACTGATCGAGACCCTCGCCGAGCAGATCGCCACGCTGCTGCGCACGGAGTTCGGCGTGCGCTGGCTGCGCCTGAGCGTGCACAAACCGGGCGCGGTGCGCGCGGCGCGCGACGTCGGCGTCACCATCGAGCGCGGCGAGCGCCGCTGAGCCGCCGCTGTGCGCCACGTCCCAGCCCACCGCCGAAAGCAGACCCTTTGCAGACTGGAACACGGAAGCCCCGGCGAGCCCTGTGTGAGTATCTCGCGCCGATGAGCAGTGCGCTGCCCGAGCCGAGTGTCGATGAGCTGGCGCGCAGTGATGAGCTGCGCGCGCAGATCGTCGCAGAGATCGCCGCCAGTGGCCCGCTGTACTTCGACGACTACATGCGCCGCTGCCTCTACCAGCCGCGGCTCGGTTACTACGCCAGCGGCCAGGTGCGCTTTGGCGAGGGCGGCGATTTCGTCACCGCGCCGGAGTTGTCGCCGCTGTTCGGTGCCGCGCTGGCGCGGCCGGTGGCAGCGTCGCTGGAGCAGCTCGGCGGCGGCGCTGTGCTGGAGCTGGGCGCCGGCAGCGGCGCGCTGGCGGTGTCGCTGCTGGCGGCGCTGGAGGCGGCGGGTGCCGCGCCGCGCGAGTACCTGATTCTCGAAACCAGCGCGGCGTTGGCCGCGCGCCAGCGCGAGACGATCGCCGCGCGGCTGCCGCAGTGGCTGGATCGGCTGCGCTGGCTGGATCGCTGGCCGGAGCATTTCTGCGGCGTGCTGCTGGCCAACGAGGTGCTCGACGCGATGCCGGTGGCGCGCTTCGCCATCGGCGCCGATGGGCCGCGCGAGATCGGTGTCGGCGTGACGGCCGATGAGGACGGCGGTGCGCTGGCCGAGCTGGAGCTGCCGCCGCGCGCGCGCATCGGCGCGGCGCTGGCGGCGCTTGAGGCGGATCTCGCCGCGCCGCTGCCGGCCGGTTATCGCAGCGAGCTGAACGCCGATCTGCACGGCTGGATACAGGGTCTGTCGCAGTGCCTGGCGCGCGGCGCGGCGTTGCTGATCGACTATGGCTATCCGCGCCGCGAGTACTACGCCGCGGAGCGCGTCAGCGGCACGCTGCGCGGCCACTATCGCCAGCGCGCCTTTGACGACGCGCTGCGCTGGCCGGGGCTGTGTGATCTGAGTGCGCATGTGGATTTTTCCGCCGCGGCGCTGGCGGCGCGCGACGCCGGCCTGCGCCACGAGGGTTTCGCCACGCAGGCGGCGTTTCTGCTCGACTGCGGCATCGCCGCGCTGGCCGAGGCCGCGCAGGCGGCGGCCGGCAGCGAGCTGGAGCGGCTGCGCATCGCCCAGCAGCTGTGCGCGCTGACCCTGCCGGGGCAGATGGGCGAGCGCTTTCGCGTGCTCGGTCTGTCGCGTGGCTTGCCGAGGCCGCTGCCGGGCTTTGCCGCCGGCGATCTGTCATCGCGTCTCTAGCGGCGAGTGCCGCCGGCGCGACGAAAACCAATCGATAACGACCTGATATAGAGAGCGACGATATGGATTTTCTACAGGTGGTCTGGCTGGCCATCGTCCAGGGCCTGACCGAATTTTTGCCCATCTCCAGTTCCGCCCACTTGATTCTCGTGCCGCCGCTGCTCGGCTGGCCGGATCAGGGGCTGGCCTTCGATGTCGCTGTGCACCTGGGCACGCTGGGCGCGGTGATGCTGTATTTCCGCGAGGAGATCGCCGGCATGACAGGCGCCTGGTTTCGCTCTTTTCGCGGTGAGTTCGGCCCCAGCGCCAAGCTGGCCTGGGGGGTGATCCTCGGCACCGTGCCGGCCGGGCTGGTCGGTCTGGCGTTCAAGGATGTGATCGAAACCCATCTGCGCTCGCCGCTGGTGATCGCTGCCACCACGCTGATTTTCGGCGTGTTGCTGTGGGTCGCCGATCGCTACGGCAAACGGATCAACGATGAATACGAGATGGGCTGGGGGCACTTTATCGCCATCGGCGCCTTTCAGGCGCTGGCGCTGGTGCCGGGCACTTCGCGTTCGGGGATCACCATCACCGCGGCGCTGCTGCTCGGCTACACCCGCGAGGCGGCGGCGCGCTTTTCCTTCCTGCTGTCGATCCCGATCATCAGCCTCTCCGGACTGCTGGTGACCAAGGATCTGGTCGAGGCCGCGCAGCCGGTGGATTGGCTCAGCCTCGGCCTCGGCACATTGCTTTCCGGTGTCGCCGCCTTCCTCTGCATCCATATGTTCCTGAAGTGGCTGGAGCGCGCCGGCATGCTGCCTTTTGTGCTCTATCGCCTGGCGCTGGGGGTGTTTCTGCTGGTGTATTTCCTGCCGCGGGCGGTGGCCTGAGGGCGCGTTTGTAGCGGATCTCGCCGCGCGCCATTTTGCCAGCGGCGCTCAGCGCGGCACCGGCAGCGTCAGCTCTTGCCCGCCGTTGCCGTGCACCGAGTCGTGCGCGCGCACGCGCACCTGCGCGACCTCGGGCGGAATCGTCAGGCTGTGGCTGCGGGTGAAGGGTTGTTCGTCGACGTGCGGGTGATGGAGCACCCGCGTGGCCAGTGAGCGGCCATTCTCGTCGAGCACTTCAAAGGCGTCGGCGTAGTGCTCCCAGCCCTCATCGGCGTGGCGCACGCTGGCCTCGATGCGGTAGCGGTCGCCGCCCAGCGGGGTCAGGCGGGCGTCGATGACATCGGCCTCGCCTGCGCTGGCCTCGCCGATGGCGACCAGCGCCGGCAGGGCGGCGAGCAGGAATCCGGTGATTTTGAGCATGGTGGTCGTCCCGTTTGCTATCGACGGCCTTTGACCGCTCAAGCGGCGATGAGTGCCGCGTCGACCAGCTCGATCCAGTGGCGCACGTCGATTTCACAGCCCGATTGCAGGTGGTGCAGGCAGCCGATGTTGGCGGTGGCGATGACCGCCGGCCCACCGGACTGCAGCGCGGCCAGCTTGTTGTCGAGCAGCGCCTCGGACAGCTTCGCCTGCAGAATCGAATAAGTGCCGGCAGAGCCGCAGCACAGATGCGCGTCCGGCACCTCGGTGAGCGGGTAGCCCAGCTCGCGCAGGATGCCCTCGACCACGCCGCCGAGCTTGAGCGAATGCTGCAGCGTGCAGGGGGCGTGGAAGGCCACCAGCGGTTTGCTGGCGTCGTTTTTCAGCGCCGACAGATCCTCGTCGCGCAGCACCGCGCAGATATCTTTTGCCAGCTCGCTGACGCGCGCCGCCTTGTCCGCGTAGTTCGGGTCGTCGCGCAGCAGGTCGGCGTAGTCCTGCACCAGCGCGCCGCAGCCGCTGGCGGTGATCACGATGGCCTCGGCGCCGGCCTCGATCGCCGGCCACCAGGCGTCGATGTTGCGGCGGATGTAATCGGCCGCCTCGCCGGGTGCGGACAGGTGCTGGCTGACCGCGCCGCAGCAGCCGTCGCCGGACGAGCGCAACAGCTGGATGCCGAGACGATCCAGCACCCGCGCCGCGGCGGCGTTGATGTTCGGCGCCATCGCCGGCTGCACGCAGCCGTCGAGGAACAGCATCTTCCGCTGGCGCTGCGCATCCGGCCACTGGCCGGGGTCGCGGCGCGGCAGCACCTTGGATTTCAGCGCGCCCGGCAACAGCGGGCGGAACAGCTGGCCGGCGCGCAGCATCGGTGTCGAAATGGCGCGATTGGGCAGCGCTTTGCGCAGGCCGAAGCGCGCCGCGCGCTCCAGCGCCGGGCGCGGCACCTGCTCTTCGAGCACTTCGCGGCCGATCTCCACCAGCTTGTGGTATTCGACCCCCGAGGGGCAGGTGGTCTCGCAGCTCAGGCAGGTCAGACAGCGGTCGAGGCGCTGCTGCGCACCGCGCGTGGCCGGCTCGCCCTCCAGCACCTGCTTGATCTGGTAGATGCGTCCGCGCGGGCCGTCCAGCTCGTCGCCGAGCAGTTGATAGGTGGGGCAGGTGGCGGTGCAGAAGCCGCAGTGCACGCACTTGCGCAGGATCTCTTCGGCGCGCTCGCCACGGGCGCTACCGCGGATGAAGTCGGCGAGATTGGTTTGCATGGCTACAGGTCCGCGTACAGCTTGCCGGGGTTGAAAATCCCTTTCGGGTCGAAGGCGGCCTTGATGGATTTGTGCAGTCTGGCCTTGAGCGGATCGAGCGGCTGGAACACCTCGCCGCTGCGCTCGCCGCCGCGGAACAGCGTGGCGTGGCCGCCGAGCGCCGCGGCCGCGGCGCGGATGCGCTCGGCGGGCGCTTCGCTGCGCAGCCAGCGCTGCGCGCCGCCCCAGTCGAGCAGCCAGTCACCGGGCAGATCGTCCAGTGCGCAGGCCGGCGCTACGGAGAGCCGCCACAGCGGTGCATCGCCGGCGAAAAAATCCAACCGCTGTTCGCGCAGCGCAAGCCACCAATCATTGTCGTCGCGCTGTTCGCCACCGATTTGCCCGATGGCTGCGGCGACGCCGGCGCTGGCGCCGGAGAGGCGGATCTGCAACTGGCCGGCGTCCCAGGCGAGCCCGGAAAGCGGCAGCGGCTGCCGGCTCCATTCGCTGCAGCGCCGGATCGCTTCGGCGGCGTCGCATTGCTGCACCAGCGTCACTTCGCGGGCCGCCGCCGGCAGCACTTTGACGGAGACCTCCAGCACCGCGCCGAGCACGCCGAGGCTGCCGGTGAGCAGGCGCGAGACATCGTAGCCGGCGACGTTTTTTATCACCTCGCCGCCGAAGCGCAGGCACTCGCCACGGCCGTTGAGCAGGCGCGTGCCGAGCACGTGGTCGCGCAGCGCGCCGCCCCAGGGCCGGCGCGGGCCGGAGAGGCCGCAGGCCAGCGCGCCGCCGATGGTCGCGGCGCCGAAGTGTGGCGGCTCGAAGGGCAGCATCTGGCCCTTTTCGGCGAGCGCCGCTTCCAGCTCGGCCAGCGGCGTGCCGCCGCGCGCGCTGATCACCAGCTCGGTGGGCGCGTAGTTGACGATGCCGCGGTGTTCGCTGAGGTCGAGCGGCTCGCCGCCGCCATCCACATCGCGCCCGTAAAAGGCTTTGCTGCCGCCGCCGCGGATCTGCAGCGCGCGGCCCTCGGCGGCGGCGCTGCGCACCCTGTCTTGCAGCTGCTGGCTGATATCTGGGTCGTTCATGCTGGGAAACCTGTCGAGGCTGTGCCTGTGCGGCCGTTCTGTTGTGTGTCCCCGTGGCGGGTCTGCGCGCCCATTGCCTCAGAACCGCGGCAGATCGGGAAACGGCATCTCGCCGCGGTGCACGTGCAGCTTGCCGAATTCGGCGCAGCGGTGCAGCGTCGGCACCGCCTTGCCGGGGTTGAGCAGGCCGCGCGGGTCGAAGGCGGCTTTCAGCGCGTGGAATTGCTCGCGCTCCAGCTCGTTGAATTGCACGCACATCTGGTTGATCTTTTCCATGCCGACGCCGTGTTCGCCGGTGATCGTGCCGCCGGCGGCGACGCACAGTTCGAGGATCGTGCCGCCGACCTGTTCGGCCTTTTCCAGCTCGCCCTCGTTGTTGGCGTCGAACAGGATCAGCGGGTGCAGGTTGCCGTCGCCGGCGTGGAACACATTGGCCACGCGCAGGCCGGATTCCGCGGACAGCCGGGCGATCTGCTCCAGCACCATCGGCAGCTGCGCGCGCGGGATCGTGCCGTCCATGCAGTAGTAGTCCGGGCTGATCCGCCCGACCGCCGGAAAAGCCGCTTTGCGACCGGCCCAGAAGCGTGCGCGCTCGGCGTCGTCGCGGGCCAGGCGCAGGTCGATGGCGTCGAAGCGGGCGCAGATTTCGCGCACCTGCTCGATCTGCTCGTCGACCTCCTCGGCGGTGCCGTCCAGCTCGCAGAGCAGGATCGCCGCGGCGTCGGTGGCGTAGCCGGCGTGGACGAAATCCTCGGCGGCGCGGGTGGAGAGCTGATCCATCATCTCCAGCCCGCCGGGGATGATGCCTTCGGCGATGATCGCGCCGACCGTTTCGCCGGCGCGGCCGACGTCGTCGTAGGCGGCCATGATGACCTTCGCCACGCGCGGTTTCGGGGTGAGTTTGACGCGCACCTCGACGATCACCCCGAGCATGCCCTCGGAGCCGACGATCGCGGCGAGCAGATCGAGGCCGGGGCCGTCGAGGCCGGCGCCGCCGAGGCTGGTCAGCTCGCCGTCGATGGTCACCAGCGTGACCTCAAAAACGTTGTGCACGGTCAGGCCGTACTTCAGGCAGTGCAGGCCGCCAGCGTTTTCGGCCACATTGCCGCCGATGCTGCAGGCGATCTGCGAGCTGGGGTCGGGGGCGTAGTAGAGGCCGAGATGCTCGACCGCTTCGCTGATCGCCAGATTGCGCACGCCGGGTTGCACGCGGGCCGTGCGGTTGTCGGCGTCGATTTCCAGAATGCGGTTGAATTTGGCCAGGCTGAGCAGGATGCCCTGCTCAAAGGGCAGGGCGCCACCGGATAGCCCGGTGCCGGCGCCGCGGGCCACTACCGGCACGTTCATCTCGTGGCACAGGCGCAGCACCGCTTGCACCTGCTCGACGGTTTCCGGCAGCACCACCGCCAGCGGCACGCGGCGGTAGGCGGCGAGACCGTCGCATTCGTAGGGGCGCAATTCTTCGGGGCGGTGCAATAGGCCGGAGGCGGCTACAATGCGCCCCAGCCCGGCCAGCAGCGCGTCGCGATCGACGGGTGGGAAGTCAAACTGCTCTTCGATGTGCATCGGTGGTTCCCCCTGCGGGCCGGCCCGCTACGGCGATGTCCGCAGCCGTTTTACTGCTGCCCAGCGATGGTTTTTCTGTGCTGGTCAGACCTGCGTGCACATTGTGCCACAGTCTTTAGCGAATTCTCTAGGCAACTGGTAAGACCAAAATGAACGACGCATTTCACAGCTCGACGGCGGGAGTCGCTCCGGCTTCTGCTGCCGCCCCGGGCGCTGGCCCGCAGCCGCCCGCCGGCGCCGCGCCGCGGCCGATCCACCCGGCGCTGCAGCTGCTGATCCTGCTCGCGCCGGTGGTTCTCAACGGTTTCTTCCTCATCTACGCCCTGGTCGGCCTGGTGCTGGAGGGCGACAGCATGCTGCGCTGGAGCGATGAGGCGCTGGGGGTGTCGCTGTGGCTGACGCTGGTCAATCTCGGCTACTCGCTGTTCGAGTTCCTGCTCGCCCGCTGGCGGCGCCTGCCGCTGCGCTGCCTGCTGAACATTTCCGCCGGCGGCCACCTGTTGCTGGCGCTGCTGCTGACCGCAATGGTCGCGCGGCTGGTTTGAGCTGTCGCCGGCCGCCATCGCGCCGTATCATCGCCGCCCATGTCGATATCGCTGCCCGGCAATCTGTTCAGCACCGCCAGCCTGCGCCTGCACCGGCTGTGGCTGCTGCTCGGCTTCGGCATGGTGGCGGCGATCTTTTTCTTTTCGCTGACCGCGATGGCGATGCCCGATGGCAAACACGTCGACAAGCTGTTCCACGCCGCCAGTTACGGCATCGTCACCGCCTGGTTCGCGCAGCTCTATCCGCGGCGCGTCGAGCGGCTGCTGCTGGCGCTGGCCTTCAGCCTGATGGGGGTGGCCATCGAGTTCCTCCAGGGGCTGCACCCGATGCGCTATTTCGACGTCGCCGACATGCTCGCCAACACCGTTGGCGCACTGTGCGCGCTGCTGCTGGTGAGCTGGCGCTGCGGGCGGCTGCTGGCGGTGCTGGAGAACTGGCTGCTCGGGCCGCTGGTAGAGAGCGACTGAACTGCCCGCCGCCATCGATGTCATCAGAGCCGGCCCCACCACCGCGGAGAAATCTCATGTCCAATGCCCCCTGCACCGCTTGCCGCCGCGCCCGGCTGGCGCTGCTCTACCTGACCGCGGTCGGCCTGATTCTGCTGCTGGCGGGCACGGCGCGCGCCGCCGAAGAGTGGAAAACCGACTTCAGCAAGCGCAGCGTCGGCGATGGTGAGATCCTCTCCGGCGGCCCGCCGAAGGATGGCATCCCGCCCATCGATGAGCCCGAATTTATCTCCATCGAAGCGGCGCGCGACATGCTGCGCCCCGAGGAGCCGGTGATCGCGCTGATCATCGACGGCAAGGCGCGCGCCTACCCGCTGCGGGTGATGATCTGGCACGAGATCGTCAATGACGAATTCAACGGCCTGCCGGTGGCGGTGACCTTCTGCCCGCTGTGCAACGCGGCGATCGTTTTTGATCGCCGCTTCGACGGCCGCCTGCTGGATTTCGGCACCACCGGCAAGCTGCGCCACAGCGACCTGATCATGTACGACCGCCAGACCGAGAGCTGGTGGCAGCAGTTCACCGGCGAGGCCATCGTCGGTGAACTGACCGGCGGCAAGCTCAGCAGCCTGCCGGCGCAGATCGTCGGCTTCGCGGACTTCTCCCGCGCCTGGCCCTATGCCGATGTGCTCTCCCAGCGCACCGGCTTCAATCGCGACTACGGCAACAATCCCTACGTCGGCTACGACGACATCGAGCGCTCGCCGTTTGCCTTCGTCGGCCAGCCCGACGAGCGCCTGCCGCCGATGGAGCGCGTGCTCGCGGTGCGCGGCGCGGCCGGCACTCTGCTGTTTCCCTTCAACCGTCTCGGCGATGATGCGGTGTTGAATGAACAGCACGGCGACCTGCCCGTGGTCGTGCTGGCACACCGCCAGGTCAAATCGGCGCTGGACGGCGAGTACATCCCGACGTCGCGCGCGATTCCCGCCGCGGTCGCCTTCGACCGCCGCGTCGACGACCGCGAGCTGACCTTCAAACTGGACGATGACGAGCTGATCGACGAGCAGACCGGCTCGCAGTGGAACGTCTTCGGTCAAGCTGTCGACGGCCCGCTGGAGGGCGCGCAGCTGCGCCAGGTGGACGCCGGCGTGCACTTTGCCTTCGCCTGGCTGGCGTTTGATCCCAAAGCGGTGATCTACGCCGCTGAATAGGGATTGAGCCTGTCCGGATCATGATCCATCAATAATTTGGCAAAGCGATCATCCAGCTTCTATATGGCCGGAGATAAAGGTGGATCAGTTGTCGTCGACCGAGCAGTTTCGTTTCAAGATATGCGCCGGAATCCGCTTCGCTCTTTCCAGCTCTTCATTTTATCCTGGCTACGGGGTTTGATCCCAGGCTGCGATCCCGGGCTGCGATCCCGGGCTGCGATCCCGGGCTGCGATCCCGGGCTATGAGGCCTATTCATCATCCGCCCGCTTGATAAACACGCTTATTTTATAAGCCTCCCGGTAGCCGCCCCGCAGATGGGCCGGTTTGCTGAGGGGGTATTCGCGCTCATCTGTATCGGAATGAAATCGCTCGATTGAATGATGCAGAAACCACTGCTCCAGCCGATCCAGCAGCGCCTGTCCGTGGCCTTCTCCTCGCCAGTTAGGCTCCACAAACCAGCCTTCGACATAGCCGTATTCATGATGCGCCGAGTGATAGCATTTACCTTCGATAAAGCCGTGCGGCACGCCGTCTTCACCAACCAGCAAATAGGCGATTTCCGAATCCTCTGAAAGAATGCCATCCACCTCTCGGGCGTGGGCGGCAAGATTTCCCGGCCAAAGCTGATTGCGCAGCCCCACCCATGACCCTCTGTGCTTTTTTTCAGCTTGTACGATAGTCATAATCATGACTGCTCAGGATTCGTTTTCACTACTTTTTATTTTTTACAGCAGTTTTGCAGAGTTTTCCCCGAGAGAAATTCACCGAGAGATGGCCCGATCGGGAGCCGGGATAATGTGCGTGGCGCAAGCGGGACAGAATGTGAATTTCACCTTTCCGGGGCGCCGGATAATCCAGTCGGGAACCCAGTCCCAGCGCTCCGATTCCAAAAAATTCTTCATCATGCGACAGTTGGAACACTGATGCAGAAAGCCATCCTCACCCTGGTAACACCGCAGATCCGCCAGATATGCCGTGCGGCTCGCTATCACGTCCGGGCTTTCTATGCGCGGTGCATTGACTATCAGCAGACCTTCTCCCTGGCCAAGCGGATGTACCACCTGCCGGAACAGGCGATAGATTTTTTCAGTGGAGCATTCGATGTCATGCGACCACGATTGCCGGGATTGCAGACAAAATTCGAACCAGCTGGCGTAGATATCACGAATCTCTCCCTCGACACAGTCGAGTATCGAAGTACCCAATCCCCACCGGCTTGAGATATCCGGCTCACCATCGTTTGTCTTGGCGAACTTGAACCAGGCTGGATTCAGGTACGCGATTCGATAATCCGCCCAGACGCCACAGATGGTGCCAGCGTGCGCATTGAGCTTGTCCAGATCATGATCCATCAATAATTTGGCAAACCGATCATCCAGCTTCCACATAGACCCGAGCTCACAACACAAGTGCTACGCGAGCACTGCAATCAACCCCGAGGGGAGACTTCCTTCCCAACATCTTTATCGGCCGAGCGATCGAGTTCAGCATCCACCTATCGACAGCTTTCTCACCGATGCCAGCGAGGCTTGCAAATCTTGACAATCGCTGCCGAATCAAGCTATTGGCACTTTCTCTGCTGGCGCGCTGCCAGGAGAAACATGGATCGACACCTGAGTTAAGGGTCAAATTTTTCTCATCCATCTCTTGGCCAGCTTCGCGATATCATCAGCGTGGTCAAGCCCATTTACTGAGCGGCGAGCATTTACAAAATCATGCCTATGCTTGGTAATGTGCCGGTGAATTGAATGCCCGAAGCGGCCAGTACTCATTCCATGGAGAATAACGAAAAGGGCCGATCCTGACTCCGCCGCTTTTGCAACCATTTCCTGCAGCGATATGCCAAACAGATTGGAATAGAATTCATAGTTGCGCTCCCATGTCAGCTGCACGTACCCCCTTCCATAATACGGGTAATAGTGAAGATTTGATTTGCGCCATTTTTCTCGCTGCTCCCACTTTCCATCATTTTGCTTTGGGTCGCCTTGAAAGAGATAGTATGCTTCTTCAACAGGCTGGAATGACCTTGCCGTCTCCCATTCTATGGTGGCCAACACATATGCCCAATGCGCTTTCAGAGGAAGAGAAAACTGTGGAGCCAAGGTGCAAACCCCATCTATGAGCGATTGCTTGTCAGGGAAGGATCTATCCAGCAAAGATGAGTTCATCTTGGCATTTTCCTTCAATTTGCTGATTCTTGTAGTGTTACCCTGTCCTTTGAGTTCATTTTCCACTGTAACAGTATTGGTATAACCTGCGTCCTGCTGCCAGACCAGAAAGGCACCTTCTGTCCTTTGACCCAAAAGCCCATCAATTGGGCCTGGGGAGTAACAAAGCGCATGGAGATCACATTGAACCAAGCGAACGCTTTCTTTATCAACAGACATGGAAAACTCCTGCATCAACAATAATGGCGCTTACTGCAAAGGAACCCCTGCAAAACTGCTGCGCTTGCCCGGCCAGCGTAGGAAACAGGCTGAAAACGCTCATTTGCCCCGCGCAAATGAGCATTTTGAGCGTGTTTCCGCCTTGGCCGGGCTGCGCTCGATACGTTTTGCAGAGCTTCCTTAGTGCCGACTGCACGTGTAATCACTCTTGCAACCTGAAAACCCAAATTGCAACGGGAACGAGAATAAACTCCAGCGCAACATACAGGATCAAAACCGGTTGCGGTTGGCCATCTGCGAAGAAGCTGATTACTCGACCGACTGCCAGACCAGCGGTGAATAACACGATAGAAAGAAGGGCTGGGTTTCTGTAGGCCTGATTAAATGCTGCGTACAACCAAAACAAGCCCAGGGCAAGATACAGGCACATGATGGCTCTGAGTATGTGAGCAATATTGATGTCAAGTGCCTCGATGCCCAGGAATGTCGCAGCAAACCAGTCAGGAGAGATGCCGTAGGCTAGTGCTATAGGCACAACCGCAACGAATGCAAATACAAGAAAATTCCTCTTCATGTTCTTCAATTTGAATTTCCTCCTACCGTTAACAATAAGGCTCAGACTGCTGAGCAGAGGCCCCAAGTGATGGGTCACAACACCCCACTTCTGCTATAGCAAGCGTTGCAAAACTGCTGCGCCTACCCGGCCAGCGTTGTAAACAGGCTCAAAATGCTCATTTACCCTGCGTAAACCGCGCTTTTTCGCCTGTTTCCGCCTTGGCCGGGCTGCGCGCGTTAGGTTTTGCAGAGCTTCCTATACAACTCTTATCACCACCCCACAAGTGATTTATTTTATTGCTCGATCCGTGAATGCAGCACCAACCCTACAACCTCCGCTGCCTCAGGCCCTGCAACCTGGCCTGACCCCCTTCACTGCCCAGATACCCCGGTACTACCGCCCGAACCCCGGTCGGGCAAGCCTCGCAGCCATCGCCGCAAACACTATCCACCTGCAATGACTGATAATTGTCCCGCGAAAACGGCTTCCCCGGCACGTATTCCATCACCGCCGCCTGCATCCGCGCCAGGCGATCCGGCAGCGGCACGATCAGCCGGCGAATGCCGAGCACTTCGGCGGTGTATTCGACGATCTGGCGCAGGGTGAACACCTCCGGGCCGCACAGGTCGATGCGCTGATCAACGCTCTGCGGGTTTTCCAGTGCATTGACGAAAGCATCGGCCACATCGCCCACGTAAACCGGCTGGAATTTGGCGTCGGCACAGGCCAGCGGCATCGCCGGCGCGTATTTCAGCAGTCCGGCGAAGCGGTTGAAGAAGGAATCCCCCGGGCCGAAGATCACGCTCGGCCGGAAGCTGGTCACCGCCAGCTCGCTGCCGGCGACGTTGTGCACGTGGTTTTCCGCCTCGCCCTTGGTGCGCAGGTAATGGCTGGGGCCGCTCTCGTCAGCGTGCAGCGCGCTCATATGCAGCAGGCGCGCGACGCCCTGTTGACGGCAGGCATCGACCACTTTCTGCGCCAGCTCGACGTGGGCGCGGCGAAAGCCCTCGCCGTCGTGGCCGGATTCATTGAGGATGCCGACCAGATTGATCACCGCATCGGTGGCGGCGAAGTGAGCGGCGAGCTGATCGCGGTCGTGGATGTCGGCCCGCTCCAGCCTGAGCCCCGGCAACACCAGCAGCTCGCGATGCCGTTGCGGGTGGCGACTGAGCACCGTGACGCGCTTGCCGGCCGCGCTCAACCGGGCCAGCAGGTGGCTGCCGACAAAGCCGCAACCACCGAGCACACAGACTGAATCCACACGCATCACACCCGAGCCTCCATTTGCCAGCGATGCCCGCAATGTAACCGCTGGCCGGCCCTGCAGGCCACTACTGCGGACGGTTGTCATAAGCTGATAACGCCGTGGAATAAGTCGCCTCGATAGGCGTATAGAAATTTCCGCTTTGCCGGTTCGTCGCGCGCTCCGCCAAACTTGCCCGCTTGCAGCGGCTGCCTTGCCGCAGGAGAACCCCATGGCCGAGACCCGCCCGACCGACCTGCCGCAGTTCGAAAATCACGCCGCCCAGCGCCAGGCAGAGACCACCTGCTACATGTGCGCCTGCCGCTGCGGCATCCGCGTCACCCTGGAGGACGACGGCGAGGGCGAGAAGATCCGCTTCATCCAGGGCAATCCGGATCACCCGGTGAACCGCGGCGTGCTCTGCGCCAAGGGCAACGCCGGCATCATGAAGCAGATGTCGCCGGCCAAGCTGCAACAGCCGCTGCGCCGCAAACCGGGCAGCGAGCGCGGCGCCGGCGAGTTCGAGCCGATCAGCTGGGACGAGGCGCTGGATGAACTCACCGCGCGGCTGAAACACATCCGCCAGACCGATCCCAACCAGCTGGCCTTTTTCACCGGCCGCGACCAGATGCAGGCGCTGACCGGCTTCTGGGCCAGCCAGTTCGGCACGCTGAACTGGGCCGCCCACGGCGGTTTCTGCTCGGTCAACATGGCCGCCGCCGGGTTGTACACCACCGGGCAGAGCTTTTGGGAATTCGGCGATCCGGATTGGGACAACGCCAAATACTTCATGATGTGGGGGGTGGCCGAAGACCACGCCTCCAACCCGATCAAAATCGGTCTCGACAAGTTCAAGCGCAACGGCGGCAAGTTCGTCGCCGTCAACCCGGTGCGCACCGGCTACCAGGCGATCGCCGACGAGTGGCTGCCGATCCGCCCCGGCACCGACGGCCTGCTGGCGATGAGCATGATCCACGTGCTGCTGGCCAACGACCGCTTCGACTGGGATTTCCTGGTCCGCTACAGCAACGCCACCCAGCTCGTCGTGCAGACCCCGGGCGAGGCGGGCGACGGCCTGCTGCTGCGCGGCGAGGACGACGCACCGCTGGTGTGGAGCCTGCGCGAAGAGGGCTTCGCCCCCTGGTACGACGTGGACTGCCAACCGGCGCTGTTCGGCGAATACACCGCGCCCGACGGCCGCCCGCTGAAAACCGTGATGACCCTGCTGGCCGAGCGCTACCTCGCCGATGAATACAGCCCGGCGGTGGCCGCAAAAGAGTGCGGCATCGACGCCGAGACCATCGAGCGGCTGGCGCTGGAGATGGCCCACGTGGCCTTCGAGGAAGAGATCGTCATCGACACCCCGTGGGTGGACTGGGCCGGCCGCGAACACGACAACTTCATCGGCCGCCCGGTGGCGATGCACGCCATGCGCGGCGTCTCCGCGCACAGCAACGGCTTTCAGGCCTGCCGCGCGATCCACTTTCTGCAGATGCTGCTCGGCGCCATCGACTGCCCCGGCAGCCATCTGGCCAAGCCGCCCTTCCCGCGCCACCTGCCGCCGCCGATCAAACCGGCCAACAGCGCAGCGCCAGACACCCCGCTGTCCGGCCCGCCGCTGGGCTTCCCCACCGCGCCGGAAGATCTGGCGATCAACGCCGACGGCTCGCCGAAACGCATCGACAAGGCCTATTCCTGGGAGGCGCCGCTGGCCAATCACGGGCTGATGCACATGACCATCCGCAACGCGGTGGCCGGCGATCCGTACAGCATCGACACGCTGATCCTGTTCATGGCCAACATGGCCTGGAATTCGACGATGAACACCGCCGAAACCCGGGACATGCTGCGCGCCAAAAACGAGGACGGCAGCTACAAACTGCCGTTTCTGGTGGTCGCCGACGCCTTTCACTCGGAGATGGTCAGCTTCGCCGATCTGGTGCTGCCGGACACCACCTATCTGGAGCGCCACGACACCATCTCGATTCTCGACCGGCCGATCTCCGAGCCGCACGCGGTCTGCGATTCGATCCGCCAGCCGGTGATCGAGCCGGATCGCGACGTGCGCCCCTGGCAGGAGGTGCTGATCGAGCTGGGCGCGCGGCTCGGCTTCCCGGCGCTGGTCGATGGCAGCGGCCAGCCGAAATTCGACGGCTACTGCGATTTCATCACCCGCTGGGAGAAGGC
This sequence comes from uncultured Chromatiales bacterium, assembly GCA_965602395.1. Lineage (GTDB taxonomy): Bacteria > Pseudomonadota > Gammaproteobacteria > CBFCYW01 > CBFCYW01 > CBFCYW01. The sequence goes on along the minus strand of CBFCYW010000010.1, from coordinate 6,272 downwards.
GCCGGGCATCGGCTTCCTCGCCGGCTGGCGCGGCGAGGAGGGCGAATCGAGCATCGTCGGCGCGCCCAACCCCAATCAGTGGGAGCGCTACAAAGAGAACGGCTGCTTCTTTGAGTACTCACTGCCGCCGCAGCAGCGCTACTACCGCTTCGCCAATCGCGACTATCTCGAATTCAGCAAACGGGCCGGCTTCAACGCCCACAGCGGGCCGATCGTGATGGAGCTCTACTCCGAGACGCTGCAGAAATTCCGCCTCGCCGGGCAGGGGCTGTACGACGGCCCGATGCCGACGCGCGAGGAGGACAAGCAACGCCTCACCACCTATTTCGATCCGCTGCCCTTCCACTACATGCCGCTATCTGACCAACGCATGGCCGAGCAGGGCATCGACCGCGAGCAATACCCCTTCCACGCGGTCAACCAGCGGCCGATGTTCATGTACCACAGCTGGGATTCGCAGAACGCCTGGCTGCGCCAGATCAACGCCCAGAATTACCTGTACATGAACCGCCAGCGCGGCCGGGAAATGGGCCTCAAAGACCTGAGCTGGGTCTGGGTCGAGTCGCACAACGGCCGCATCCGCGTGCAGCTGAAACTGATGGAAGGCTGCAACCCGGATACCGTCTGGACCTGGAATGCCATCGGCAAGCAGGCCGGCGCCTGGGGCTTGTCGAAGGACGCGCCGGAGGCCAAACGCGGCTTTTTGATGAATCACCTGATCCCCGAGTTGCTGCCGCCGGATGCAGGCCAGGCGGAGATTACGAACTCCGATCCGATCACCGGTCAGGCCGCCTGGTACGACCTGCGCGTGCGCATCTACGCCGCCGACGATGCCCCCGGCGAAGCAGCGCAGAGCAGCGCGCCGGAGTTTGCCGAACTGCCGCCGCTGCCGGGTGCCAGCCCCTCGCCGGATGCACTCGGCTACAAGACCCACGACGCGGTGAACCTCGAACGCCCGATCGCCGATGTGCTGGGCAAGGGTGCGACAGGGGAGAAAAAATAATGAAGCTCGGACTGGTCATCGATCTCGACACCTGCGTCGGCTGCCAGGCCTGCGCGGTGGCCTGCAAGCAGTGGAACACCTCCGGCACCACCGGCGCACTGCCGGACTACGACCCCTACGGCGCCGAGCCATCGGGGCTGTGGTTCAACCGCGTACGCCACTACGAAGTCGGCGACTTCCCGGCCAATCGCACGGTCAACTTCCCCATGTCCTGCATGCACTGCGAGGATGCCGCCTGCGTCGATGTCTGCCCCACCGGCGCCTCCTACAAGCGCGCCGAGGACGGCATCGTGCTGATCGATCAGGACAAGTGCATGGGCTGCAACTACTGCAGCTGGGCCTGCCCCTACGGCGCCCGCGAGCTGGACCGGCACAGCGGCACGATGAAAAAGTGCACCCTGTGCGTCGATCGCATCTACGACACGGCACTGCCCGAGGCCGAGCGCCAGCCGGCCTGCGTGCTCACCTGCCCGACCCACGCGCGCCACTTCGGTGACTTCGACGACCCGCAATCCGCGGTCAGCCAGCTGGTCGCCCAGCGCCGCGGCGAAGGGCTGATGGAAGACCTCGGCTACGCGCCGGTGAATCGCTACCTGCCGCCGCGCAAATCCGCGCAGGTGGCCAGCGCGGCGCGCAGCGAGGGTGGCTCGCTGCTGGACAGGCTCAAGGGCTGGATGGGCCGGCAGAATCGCTCCGCAACCAGCCCATCGGCCAGCCAGACGGCCAGCCAGCCGGCCAGCGAATCAGGGGAGACAGAGGCATGAACCCGGCGTTTTCGGTACTCGTTTTCACCGTCGCCGCCGGCGCCGGCTACGGCCTGCTGAGCTGGCTGGCGCTGCTGTTGCTGCTGCCGCATCTGAGTGCGGGCGCCGCGCCACTGAGCGACAGCGAACTGCTCGCCGGCGGCCTGCTGGGGCTGGCGCTGGTGACGCTCGGGCTGCTGTCCTCGACCCTGCACCTGGCCAACCCGAAGAACGCCTGGCGCGCCTTTATGCGCTTCAGGACCTCGTGGCTGTCGCGCGAAGCGGTCTGCGCGCTGCTGTTCTACCCGCTGGCGCTGCTCTGGCTGGCCGCCGCGCTGGACTGGATTCCACTGGGCGCGGGCGCCGTCGCCGCGCTGTCGCTGCTGACCCTGCTGCTGGCCCAGCTGACCGTGTTCACCACCGGCATGATCTACGCCTGCCTGAAAACCATCCGCCACTGGCACACCCCGCTGACCCCGGTGAACTACCTGATGATCGGCCTCGTCACCGGCCTGCTGCTGCTGCTCGCGGTGCGCGGCCTCGCCGGTGATGCGGGCATCGGCCGGCTCGGCGAAGTGGCGCCGATGCTGCTCGCCGCCGGCGCCATCGCCAAGTGGCTGTATTTCCGCCGCGCGCGCCTGCCGGGCAAATCGCTGAACGACGCCACCGGCCTCGGCGACGGCTCCCGCTCCGCCAGCACCGCCGGCCGCGTGCGCCTGCTCGATCAGGGCCACACCGCCGGCACCTTTCTCACCGACGAGTTCGACTACCGCGTCTCGCTGGCGCGCATCGCCGGCCTGCGCCTGCTGGTCGCCGCGCTGCTGTTCGCCGCGCCGATCCTGCTGCTCTCCAGCGCCACCAGCGGCGACGGCGGCAGCGGCGCACTGCTGCTGGCCGCGCTGGCCGGGCTGGCCGGCGCGCTGCTCGAACGCTGGCTGTTCTTCGCCGAGGCGCGTCACGTGGTCAATCTTTATCACGGCCGCCCGGCCTGAGGCCCGCGGGAGCGCCGCGACATCCGTCAGCCGGGCGCTTAAAATGCCGCCCTTTTCTCAAAGAGGGTGAGGCGATGCAGGTTCTGGTGATCGGCGGCGGCGGCCGCGAACACGCGCTGGCGTGGAAATGCGCCCAGTCGGCGCGGGCGGAGCGGGTCTTCGTCGCCCCCGGCAATGCCGGCACGGCGCGCGAGGCGAAGCTGGAAAACGTCGCTATCGGCGCCGAGGACATCGCCGCGCTGGTGGATTTTGCCCGCGACAACGCCATCGGCCTGACGATTGTCGGCCCGGAAGCGCCGCTGGTGGCCGGCATCGTCGATGCCTTCCGCGCCGCCGAGCTGCCGGTCTTCGGCCCCAGCGCCGGCGCCGCGCAGCTCGAAGGCAGCAAAGCCTTCACCAAGGATTTTCTCGCCCGCCACGCCATCCCCACCGCCTGGTATCAGGTTTTCACCGAGGTGCAACCGGCGCTGGATTTCATCGCCGCAAAGGGCGCGCCGATCGTGGTCAAAGCCGACGGTCTGGCCGCCGGCAAGGGCGTGATCCTCGCCGAAACGGTCGAACAGGCCAACGAAGCGGTGCGCGACATGCTCGCCGGCAACGCCTTCGGCGAGGCCGGCAGCCGGGTGGTGATCGAGGAATTTCTGCACGGCGAAGAGGCCAGCTTCATCTGCATGGTCGATGGCGAAAACGTGCTGCCGATGGCCAGCTCGCAGGATCACAAGGCCCGCGACGAGGGCGACAGCGGTCCCAACACCGGCGGCATGGGCGCCTACTCGCCGGCGCCGGTGCTGACCGCGGAAATCCACGCCCGCGCCATGCGCGAAGTCATCGAGCCCACCGTGCGCGGCATGGCCGCCGAGGGCCAGCCCTTCACCGGCTTCCTCTACGCCGGGCTGATGATCGGCCCCGACGGCACGCCGAAAGTGCTCGAATACAACGTCCGCTTCGGCGATCCGGAAACCCAGCCGATCATGGCGCGGCTGAAATCCGATCTGGTCGAATTGTGCCTGGCCGCCATCGACGGCAAGCTGGATCAAGTCGAAGCCCAATGGGATGAGCGCCCCGCGCTCGGCGTGGTGCTGGCCGCCGGCGGCTACCCCGGCAGCGTGCAAAAGGGCGATGTGATCAGCGGGCTGGCGGCGGCTGAAGCGGCCGGCACGAAAGTGTTCCACGCCGGCACGGCGCATAATGCCGCCGGCGAAGTGACCACCAGCGGCGGCCGCGTGCTGTGCGTGGTCGCGCTCGGCGATACGGTCGCCGATGCCCAGTCAAAAGCCTACGCCGGGGTCGAACAGATTCACTGGCGGGATGTGTATTTCCGCCGCGACATCGGCCACCGTGCCGTGGCCCGCGAACGGCGCGGCTAGCCGCTGCGGGCGCCGAATTCGCCCGCGCCCGATAGGTAAGCGCAGCAGTTTTGCAGAGCTTCCATAGGGGAGGGGACTCAGTGAAAGCCATCAGTAGCGTATTCGTTTTAACGGCATTCGCGCTGGCCGCCTGTGGCGGCGGTGGCGGTTCACCCGGTACCAGCGATCATTGCGGCAACGCGCTCGGTAATGGCGATACGATCATCTCCGGGCCGGCCATGGCCGACAGCATTTCCAACTTCGATTCATCGTTTCGATCGCTGACCGTGCATCCGACTTCACCCGGCATCGTTTACGTCGGCACCGAGGAAAACGGCATCCTGCGCTCTCGGGACTTCGGTGTAAGTTGGCAGCGGCTGCGCGCGGGATTGCGCCATTCGGGAACGGCTTATCCGGAGATTTATGATATCGCCATCTCCAGCAGCGACCCGAACGTACTTTATGCGGCAACCACCTTCGGGCCCGGCACGGCCACCGGCTCGGACGGGCCATCGATCGGCGGCGTGTATAAATCGGTGGACGCCGGCGACAACTGGAAGCGCATCAATTGCGGTTTGCCGAATGCGAGCGCCAACGCGGTCTACGTCTCCCCGCTCGACGCCTCGATTGCGCTGGTCGGCATCGGGGCGGGAAATGCCACCACCAGCGGCGGCGGCTTTTTCTCCGGCGGCGTATTCCGAACCAGCAACGGTGGCGACAACTGGCAGCGCGTCGATGCGGGCGATAAGGATGACATCAACATCTACTTTCAGCTCGTGGCGCGCGGCGACTCCGACGTCTACACCTTCGGTCTCGGCCACGACCTGCTGGCTAACAATGCCGGGCTGCTGCACAGTACGGATAACGGCGACAATTGGGCGTCGATCACTTCACCCGCAAATCCGCTGAACATCGCCTATCTGACGATAAGCGCTGACGGGCAACGCATCATCGCCAACGAGCTAGACAGCTTCGAGCTGCGGGTTTCCGAAAACGCCGGGGCCGCCTGGGGCATCAATAATCCCGCGTATTCCCCCAATGGTCCGATTCGCATCTCACCGCACGACAAGGACGCCATCGTCATCGCCGCCAACGAAGACCTGTGGTTCAGCGACGATGGCCTCACCTCTGCCAGCCAGGTAGTCAGTGGCGCGGCCGGCTTCTTCGAAGACATCGAGTTTTCGCCGAGCGATCCACAGATCATCTATGCCATCGCTCGCGGATATCATCTGTACCGCAGCGACGACGGCGGCACCACGTTTCAGTTCGTCATCGATCTGCGAACCAGCGTGATTAACGTGAATCCATGAACCAACCGACGTAGCGGCCGAATTTGAATTAATGGGGGCAAATCATGGTTTATGAAATCGATGTCACTTTTGCGAGCGCTGCACATTTTTAAATTTTGATCTGACCCCGGTTATCTGGAATAAAATTGATGTCAGCTTTACCAAGTCCGCGCGCTTTGACTTGTTAGCTGCTATCACGACTCTGGAACCTCACCCGTTTCTAGCAACTGAATAAACTGCTCTTCATTTAATGCGATGACATTTTGTGCGCGAGCCTTCTCTATTTTCTTTGGGCCAGCGTTATAGCCACAGCATAAAAAATTTAGACTTCTTGTGACTGAGCTTCTTACGAGAATCCCCGCATTTTCAGCCGTTGCCTTGAGTCGTTTTTTGTCTTCACGTTTAAAGCCAGTAAAACAAACATCTAAAAGATGATGTGATTTCGGTGGTGCTTTAGGTGGAGGGCTTATGGAAATATATTGCTTAACCTTTGATTCAATATCATCACCACCGGCAAGAATCTCAAGAATTCGGTCTTTTCTGAATGTTCTTAAATCATTTGCCAGATGACAATAACCTTGCAAATAGGCCTCTGTCTCGGAAACATCTGATATTTCACGAGCGGTGATATTTCCTCTCGCATCTTGATAGATAAATGCCGCACTTGAATTTCTCACCAAACTCTCCTTGGCAGCTAACGCCTCACATCACCGGCAGCAAAAAGCAGATCGAAGAGGAACGAGGAGCGGCACTTTTTGCTGTCCGAGTGTATATGATTGTTAGGCATTTTCTTCGAATAGATTCAATAGCTTATTTTCTTTTGTGCGGACTATGCCTGTTTGTAGAAAAGCAACGAAATCATCCTGTGTGCATTCTAGGGATTCACATTCTTCGCCTGC
>CBFCYW010000009.1:0-55248 GCA_965602395.1 uncultured Chromatiales bacterium | reverse complement strand
CCTCGTCGCGCGACTGTGCCATCGCCTGGGCCATCGCCCGGCGCGGGCCGCGCAGCGGCTCCAGATCGCCGGATTCGGCGAGCAGCGCGGCGACGCGCTCGACGTCGGCTTTGGTGATCAGCCCGTTCGGCCCGCTGGGGCTGACCACGCCGAGATCCACGCCGAGGCGCCGCGCCAGCGCGCGCACCGCCGGTACGGCGCGCACGCCACCGCTGGCCTCGCCACCGCTGCTCGACGCCTGCTCGACCAGCCTCTGCTCGCCGGACTCGACCCTGCCGACCACGCTGCCGGCGTCGGCGCGCTGTTCGCGCGCCGGCTCGTGCGGCGCCTCCGTGGCCGCGGCAGCGACAAAATCGACCAGCGGCTTGCCGACTTCGGCGATGTCGCCGACGGCGGCGTGCAGCTTGCCGATCACGCCGCTCTGCGGTGCGGGCACATCGACGATCGCCTTGGCCGTCTCCACCGACACCAGCCGCTCGCCGAGCGCCACCGCGTCGCCCTCGGCGACGTGCCACTCGACGATTTCGGCCTCCTGCAGGCCCTCGCCCAGATCGGGCAGGTTGAAGGTACTCATGCGAACTCCAGGGTTTCGGTTACCGCATCGAGGATGCGTGGCACGCTCGGCATGTAGTGTGCTTCGAGGCGGAACAGTGGCATCACGGTGTCGTAGCCGGTCACGCGCCTGACCGGTGCCATCAGTGACATCAGCCCCTTTTCGGCGATGTTTGCCGCGATTTCCGCGCCGAAGCCGGCGGTTCGCGCCGCTTCGTGGACGATCACGCAGCGCCCGGTCTTCTCCACCGATTGCAGGATGGTGTCCATGTCCAGCGGCTTCAGCGTGGCCACATCGATCACTTCGGCGCTGATGCCGCGCTCGGCCAGCGTGTCCGCCGCCTGCAGGGTCTCGTGCAGCATCGCGCCCCAGCTGACCAGGGTGATATCGCTGCCGCTGCGCAGCACGAAGCACACGTCCAGCGGCAGCGCCTCGCCGTCATCCGCCAGCGACTGCTTCTGCAGCCGGTAGATGCGCTTGGGTTCGAGAAACACCACCGGGTCGGGGTCGCGGATCGCCGCCAGCAGCAGGCCGTAGGCGCGCGCCGGGGATGACGGGATCACCACGCGCAGCCCGGGGATGTGGGCGAACAGCGCCTCGGTGCTCTCGGAGTGGTGCTCCGGTGCGTGGATGCCGCCACCGAAGGGCGCGCGCAGCACCATCGGCACCGACAGCCGCCCGCGGGTGCGGTTGCGCAGCCGCGATGCGTGGTTCAGCAGCTGGTCGATGGTCGGGTAGATGAAGCCCATGAACTGGATCTCGGCGACCGGGCGCAGGCCCTGCGCGGCCATGCCCACGCACATGCCGCCGATCAGCCCCTCGGCGAGCGGCGTGTCCAGCACCCGCTCGGCGCCGAAGCGCTTTTGCAGGCCGTCGCTGGCGCGGAACACGCCGCCGTTGACGCCGACGTCCTCGCCGAGCAGAACGACGTTTTCATCCGCCGCCAGCTCGTGGGCCAGGGCCAGATTGACGGCCTCGACAAGGGTGATGTCACTCATCGCCAGCACCCCCCTGCCGCGCGTATCGCTCGACCTCGGCGCGTTGCGCGGCGAGCGCCTGCGGCAGTTGTGCGTAGAGCTGGTCGAACATCGCCGTCGGCGCGTCCGCCGGGGTGGCCAGATAGCGTTCGACGGCGGCTTCGACCTCGGCCTCGATCGCCGCCGCGGCCCCGGCCTCCGCCTGCGCCGACCAGGCGCCGCAGCCCGTCAGATACGTGCGCAGGCGCTCGATGGGATCCTCGGCGCGGTGCCGCTCCACGGCTGCCGCACTGCGATAGCGGCGCGCGTCGTCGGAGGTGGTGTGGTCGCCCATGCGGTAGGTCAGCGCCTCGATCAGCTGCGGGCCGGCGCCGTCGCGCATCGCGGCGAGGGCGCGCTGGCTGGCGGCGCGCAGGGCGAGTGCGTCGTTGCCGTCGACCTGTTCGCCGGAAAAGCCACCGGCGATGGCCTTCTGCGCCAGCGTCTGGCAGGCGGACTGCTGGTCGCGCGGCACGGAGATGGCCCAGCCGTTGTTGACCACCACAAACAGAATCGGCAGCCGCCAGGTGCCGGCGGCGTTGAGCGCTTCGTAAAAATCGCCCTTGGAGCTGGCGCCGTCGCCGAGAAAGACCACCGCGCAGCGCGGCTGCTGGCGCAGCTTGAAGGCGTAGGCGGCGCCCACCGCGTGCAGTGTCTGGCTGGCGATGGGCACCGCCAGCGGGAAGTCCTCGCGGGCCTGCTCGAAGTCGCTGCCGCGCTCGTCGCCGCCCCAGTAGAGGAGGATTTCGTGCATCTGCACGCCGCGCCACAGCTGGGCGCTGATCTCGCGATAGGTGGGAAAGAGCACATCGTCGTCGCGCATCGCGCTGGCCACGCCGACACCGATGCCCTCCTGGCCGAGGTTGGCGCCGTAGGTGCCGAGCTGGCCGGTGCGCTGCAGATTGACCGCGCGGCTGTCCAGTGCGCGAGTGCGCAGCATGGTCTCCAGCAGCGGTGTCAGCGCATTCGCGTCGGGCAGCGCGGCGGATTCGTCGACGAGCGTCCCGTCGGCGCGCAACAGTTGTGTGCGGGTGATGTGGAAGTCGGCCACCACTCGAGTGGTCGGATCGGGCGGCGACGTGTCTGGCTTGCGCTGCATGCGAATCCCTCCCGTTGCTGCGGGGCCGCGGCTGCGATGCCGTGGCCGCGATGCGCTGCTGCCGCGCGCGCGGTTGACCCGGGTGGGGTGACGGGTGTGGATTTGCCGCGCGGCGGCGGCGTCTTTGGTTTGGAAGCGGAAGAGGGGTGAGAGTTCCGCGCTCGCTGCAGGCCGGCTAGCCGCTGCGTGCGCCGTGCAGCGGCTCGCTCTGGTTGTTGCGCAGGCGGCGCTCGTCGCGCGGCGGGATGCCGAAGTAGTCGCGGTAGCACTTGGAGAAATGCGGTGCGGAGACGAAGCCGCAGGCGAAGGCCACATCGACGATCGACATGTTGGTCTGCAGCAGCAGTTGTCGCGCGCGCTGCAGGCGCAGCTCCAGGTAGTAGCGGGTCGGCACGCAGTTGAGGTGCTTCTGGAAGACGCGCTCCAGCTGGCGCCGCGAGACGCCGACGTGGCGCGCCAGCTCGTCGAGGCTCATCGGCTCTTCGAGATTGGCTTCCATCAGCGACACCGCCTCCACCAGCTTCGGCTGGCGCGAGCCGAGGCGCTGCTGCAGCGGGATGCGCTGGCGGTCGTTGCGGCCGCGGATGCGGTCGCAGGAGAACTGCTCGGAGATGCGGATCGCCAGATCGGTGTCGTGGGTCTGGCTGATCAGGTGCAGCAGCATGTCCAGCGGCGCGGTGCCGCCGGCGCTGGTGTAGCGGTCGCGGTCGATCTCGAACAGCTCGTAGCTGACCACGATCCTCGGGAACAGCTCGCGCATCGCCGCCATGTTTTCCCAGTGGATGGTGCAGCGGTAGCCGTCGAGCAGATCGGCGCGCGCCAGCAGGTAGCTGCCGGTGCACAGTGCGCCGAGGGCCACCTTTTGATTGGCGCATTTGCGCAACCAGTTGAGGTAGGGTTTTTCATCGATCAGGTTGATGTCCACGCCGCCGCAGACGAACAGCGCATCCAGCGACCCGGCTTCGGTGACGCTCGCCTGCGGCGGCATGCTCAGCCCGCAGGATGCGCTCACCGGCTGGCCGTCCAGGGTCAGCACGCGCCATTCGTAGAGGGGTTGCCCGCGCAGCCGATTGGCCATGCGCAGCGGCTCGATGGCCGAGGCGAAGGGCATCATCGAGTAGTTCGGAATCTGCAGGAATCCGAAGCGCAGCGGACGGGACTGATTCATGGGCTGGCGCGGGCGCTGGAGTACACCGCGGGAATATAGAGTTTATCGCGCTGCAACATCAATAGCGCCGTAGCGGCAGTGCCGCGATGCGGCGCAGATGTGCCGCTCGCACTGTGCGCTGCGATATGGCTGGAATGGCCCGCGGGCCATCCGGTGGCCGCAAAATCAGGGAGATCGGCGATGCCGATCTTCGCTGCGGTCGGGCGATCAGGGTTGGCGGTGGTGGCCACCGCGCCGCTGCCGTCGCCCACTGGCCGATCCCGCGGGCTGACCTGCGATAGCTTTTGTGGCAGTGGTTGAGGCGCTGCGTGGCCAAATTCCCGGTGGCCCGCGTAGAATCCCGCGCAGCACATTCAATCGACAAGGAACGGCCAATGATCCCTCGCATTCTGACCATCGCTGCGGTGCTGCTCGCCGGCGCCGCGCTGCTCGGCCCCGCCCGCGCCACTACGGTCGAACCCGGCCGGCTGCTGGCAAGCCAGTCCTGCGAAGCCTTTCACTCGCTGAAAAAGCGCACCAACCCCGGCAATGTGCGCCTGCGGATCGGCGCCGACTACCCGGTGCTCGGGCGCAACGGCCACGACGGCGACCACCTGCTGCTGAAGGTGCCGGGGGCGCGCCCGGCGCAGCGCTGGGTGTCTGAAACTTGTGGCGAGCTGCGCAGTGCGGGTGCTGGCAATTCGGGCGGCAGCAATTCCGGTGCGGGCAATTCGGCTGGCAATTCGGCGGGCAATTCGGCTGGCAATGGGATCGGCAACGGTGACAATGCATCCGGCAGCCACTCCGGCAACGCCGGTCGCTACGTGCTGGCGCTGAGCTGGCAGCCGACCTTTTGCGAGCTGAATCGCGGTCGCCCGGAGTGCCGCAACCAGCGGGCCGAGCGTCGCGATGCGCGCCAGCTCAGCCTGCACGGCCTGTGGCCGCACGGCCAGGCCTATTGCGGCGCCAGCGCTGGTCGCAACGACAGCCGCTGGGGCGATCTGCCCGAGCCGCGACTGGATCGCGCGCTGCGCACCGCGCTGGCGGTGGGTATGCCGGGGATGATCTCCGGCCTGCACCGCCACCAGTGGCACAAGCACGGCAGCTGCTACGGCGAGCCGGCGCAGGATTACTTTGCCGAGTCGCTGACGCTGCTGAGGTGGATCAACGCCTCAGCGGTGGGCGAGCTGTTTCGCGCCAACATCGGCCGCCAGCTGAGTGCGCAGCAGGTGAGCGCGGCCTTTGAGCGCGCCTTCGGCCCGGGTAGCGGCAAGCGGGTCGCGCTGCGCTGCAAGCAGCGTGGCGGGCGGCGGATGATCGCCGAGCTGCGCATCGAACTGGCCGGCGATATCGGACCGCGTTCACGGCTCGGCGAGCTGCTGCGCGCGGCTCCCCCGGTGCGTCAGCGCTGCCGCGGCGGACTGGTCGACCCGGCGGGTTTCTCCGGTTAGCAACGGCGGTCGCCGATCCGCTGCGCGCCGCGGCAAATCCCGATTGGCGCCGTCGCGCGCGCCCAAGTAGAGTGCGGGGCAGCCGTTCGGAGCCGCGTCGATGCCCAAGCATTTGCAAGTTTTTCTGCTGTTTACCGCCGCTTACTTTCTCTCCTATTTCTATCGCTCGGCGAATGCGGTGATCGCTCCGGATCTGTCCGCCGAGCTGTCGCTGGGGCCGGCCGATCTGGGTTGGGTGACCAGCCTGTTCTATCTGAGCTTTGCGGCGATGCAGATCCCGCTGGGTGCGGCGCTGGATCGCTTCGGCGCCCGCTGGGTGACGCCGACGCTGTTGCTGGTCGGCGCGCTGGGCAGTCTGCTGTTCGCCGCCGCCGACAGCCTGGCGACGCTGTCCGTGGCGCGTGCGCTGATCGGTGTCGGCATGGCCGGGGTGCTGATGGGCGCGATGCAGATGTTCAGCCGCTGGTATCGGCCGCAGCGCTTCGCCACGGTGACCGGCTGGCTGGTGGGGATCGGCTCATGCGGCGCGCTGCTGGCGGCGACGCCGATGGCCTGGTTGAACATTCAGTTCGGTTGGCGCGCGGTGTTCGCCGGCGGCGCCGCGGCGGTGCTGGTGATGGCGGCGCTGATCGCGCTGCTGGCGCGCAACGCGCCGCCGGGCCACTCGCCGCCACCGCCGCCGACTGGTGGGCTGCTGGGTGGCTTTCGCACGGTCTGGGCCAGCCGCCTGTTGTGGCGCATCGTGCCGATGAATTTCTGGATGAGCGGCTCCAATCTGGCTCTGCAGGGGCTGTGGGCCGGGCCGTTCATGTACGACGTGCTGGGCATGGGCGACGTGGCGGTGGGCAATGCGCTGCTGGGCATGGGGGTCGGCGCTACGGCCGGTTTTGTCACTTCGGGGATGATCGCCGACCGCATCGGCGTGCGCCCGCTGGTGACGTTGACCTCGGCGCTGCAAGTGTTGGCGCTGCTGCTGCTGGCGCTGCTGCCGAGTGTGTGGGTGGTGACGCTGCTGCTGCCGGTGGTCGGCTACTGCGGGGCCAGTGCGATGGTGCTGTTCGCCCACGTGCGACGGCTGATGCCGGACGGCGTGACCGGCACTGCGGTGACCGCGGTCAATCTGTTCGGCATCGGTGGCAGCTTCGTGTTGCAGTGGTGCTTTGGCATGGTCGTCGAGCAATTTGTCGCGGATGCCTACGGGCGCTACCCGATGATGGCCTACAGCGCCGCGCTGGGCTTGCTGGCGCTGGGCACGGCGCTGGCGCTGATGTGGTACGTCGGCGGGCGCCGCGCCGAGCTGCGTCACTCGGCGAGTCAGGTGTCCGGCTGAGAGCGGCGGCGCGGCGGCTGCCTTTCGCGCCGCGAGCGGCTAGCATAGGTGGTCGCCGAGTGGCCTCGGTGAAGCCCGTTTTCCGGCGGCATCTTCGAGCATGAGCCAGCGCAAGATCATCCACGTCGACATGGACGCCTTTTTCGCCTCGGTCGAGCAGCGCGACCGACCCCAGTGGCGCGGCCGCCCGCTGGTGGTCGGCGGCCAGCCGGACAGCCGCGGCGTGGTCGCCGCGGCCAGTTACGAGGCGCGGCGCTACGGCATCCACTCGGCGATGCCCAGCGCGCGGGCGCGTCGGCTGTGCCCGGAGGCGATCTTCGTGGCGCCGCGCTTTGAGGTCTATCGCGAGGTTTCCGGACAGATCCGCGCGCTGTTCGAGGGCTACACCGCGCTGGTCGAGCCGCTGTCGCTGGACGAGGCCTATCTGGATGTCAGCGACTGCGCGAAGCACAACGGCTCAGCCACGCTGATCGCCCGCGAGCTGAAGACGCGCATCCGCGAGGCCACCGGTCTGAGCGCCTCGGCCGGGGTGTCGTACAACAAGTTTCTCGCCAAGATCGCCTCGGACATCGATAAGCCGGACGGCCTCACGGTGATCGCCCCAGAGCAGGGCGCGGATTTCGTCGCCGGCCTGCCCATCGGCCGCTTCTACGGCGTCGGCAAGGTCACCGAGGCGCGCATGCAGGCGCTGGGCATCCACACCGGGCTGGATTTGCGGCAGTGGTCGCTGGACCGGCTGCGCCGGCACTTCGGCAAGCAGGCCGGCTACTACTACGACATCGCCCGCGGCGTCGACCAGCGCCCGGTGGAGGCGGATCGAGCGCGCAAATCGATCGGCGCGGAGACCACCTTTCAACGCGATCTGCGCGATCGAAACGAGATGCTCGACGCGCTGCGCGGACTGGCCCAGGAAGTGGCCGCCGGGCTGCACGGCCGCGGCCTGTGCGCGCGCACGCTGACCATCAAGGTGAAGTATGCGGATTTCCAGCAGGTGACGCGCTCGGCCAGCTTCGACCAGCGCCTGCACGGCACGGATGACATCCTGCCGTGGTTGGCCTCACTGCTGTCGCGCAGCGAGGCCGGGCTGCGTGCGGTGCGCTTGCTGGGGGTGTCGCTGTCCGGTCTGGAGCCGGCGCAGGCGGAGCGCGAGACGGCGCAGATGGCGCTGTTCTGAGGGCGTGCTGCCGGCGCTGTGAGCGCTGTCGCGGAAGCTTGGTGGACAGGACAAAAAAGGCCCGGTAAAAACCGGGCCTTTTCAGGTGCTGCGGCTGGCGCTTACTTGCGTGCGCCGGGGCCGTTCACTTCCAGGCCATTGCTCATGTAGGTGTGGAAGTATTCCAGCGCGGCGTACTCGTCGCTCTGCGCCGGGTATGCCTTGGCGCGCACCTGCTGGTTGCAGCCGGCATAGCGGCGGTGCAGGGTGCCCAGCTCATTCCACTTGGAGCGATACACCGGGAAGTGCGTCGGGTGGCCCAGCGCCGGGCTGAGCTTGTCGGCGCGCACGTACTGGCCGGCGTAGTGCTGGTGGCAGTCCGCGCAGCTCATGTTGAGCTGGCCGCGCTTCTGGTAGAAGTGCGTCTTGCCGCGGTTGTAGGCCGCCAGCGCGCGCGGGTCATTGGGAATGCGAATGTCCAGCTTGTTGCCGCGGCTGGTGTAGGCCATGTAGGCGGAGATGTCGGCGATGTCACCCTTTTTGGTGCGCAGCGGCTTTTCGCCGTTTTTGACGCGACACTCGTTGATCTCGCCCTCCAGCGTTTTGATCTTGCCGGATTGCGCATCGAAGTAGGGGTACAGCTGGCGGATGCCGATGCCACCATTCTTGAAGCAGCTGGCGTAGGTCTTGCCGTTGGCGAAGGGCGTGTTGAACAGCTCCTCGCCGCGGTCGATAGCCAGCTCGTAGGGCGGAAATTCCTCGATGGCCTCCCACTGCTCGCGCGACGGGGGGTCGATGGAATAGATGCCATTGACGAAGTCGTGCAGCGGGGTATCCGGGAAGCGCTCCACAAAGTAGTTGCGGAACGCCTGCAGATCTTCCTGCGGCGTGGTGGCGGCCTGCCCGGTCTGCGACAGGCCAGCCATGGAAATGCCAAGTGTGGCGGCGATTAGCCAAGCCTTTTTCATTCTCTCTCTCCTCCAGCCGGTGGCGGCGACAGCGTTTATCGGATCTTGCCTTCTATGCTGTCGCTTTTGCCCTGGTTGTCAGTCCAGCTGATTTTCAGCATGTCGCCCTTGGCGCCGCCCTTGAACTTGAAGGACAGGTAAGGGTTTTTGGACACCGCGCCACTCCAGTAGGCGGTCATTACGGTCTCGCCGTTGTGCTCGGCGGTGACTTCATTGATGAAGTGCGCCGGAATCAGCTCGCCGGTCTTGGAGTTCTTGCGCTGGCCGGTTTCCATCGGGTGCTTCATCAGCGCCTTCACGGTG
Source organism: uncultured Chromatiales bacterium (assembly GCA_965602395.1). Classification (GTDB taxonomy): domain Bacteria; phylum Pseudomonadota; class Gammaproteobacteria; order CBFCYW01; family CBFCYW01; genus CBFCYW01. Next base: position 46,228 of record CBFCYW010000009.1, on the reverse strand, counting down.
ACCGTGTCACCACTGGCCTTGGCACGCATTTTGATCGAAGATGCCATTTTTCGTCTCTCCTCTTGATCAGCCGCCGCAGCCGCCGATGGTGACTTTCACTTCCTTCGTCGCGGTGAGCAGCTTGCCGCCGGCTTTCACCACGGCGACCACGTCGGAAGTCATGCCCATCTTGATGCGCGTCGAGACGAAGCCCTGCGCACCTTTGCCCAGCGTAAAGCTGGAGGTCAGCGGCGAGGGATTCTCCTTGGCGATGATGGAGATGGACTCGACATCGCTGGCGGAAGTCTCCACGGTGATCGGTACCACGGCGCCGTTTTCAGCGATATCCGGGGCCTTGATCTTGACGTCGTCGGAGGCGCTGGTGTCGGTGCTGCCGGCGAAGGCGTTGAGGGCGTCGTCGAAGCTTTCGGCTTCAAAGGCGGCTTTCGGCCAGGCGGCAAGCACCGCGCGCGGGGCGAGCAGCCCGGCGCTGGCGGCCGCGGCGAGCACGCCGGAGGCAGTGGCCCCCTTGAGCATGAGTCGGCGATTGACTTTCATGGTCACTCCCGTTTGGTTCGTGAATTCAGTGAAATTAGGGGCTTACAGCGAGTGGACGTAATCGGTGATCTTGTCGATTTCGTCCCCGCTGAGGATGCCGTGGGCGCCGAACGGAGGCATGATCGTCGACGGATTGCGCAGGCGCGCGTCGGAGATCTGCTGGCGCAGGTCGGCCTTGCTGGGGAAGCGCTGCTTCATGGCGATCAGCGGTGGGCCGATATTACCCGGCAGGTTGCCGTCATCCATCATGTGACAGGCCAGGCAGTTGCCCTTTTTGCGATCGAAGGCGAGCTTCTTGCCTTCGGCGATGGACGCCTCGTCCGCCGCCGCGGGGGCGACCGGTGCGAGCCACAATGTGGCGGTGAGCGTGCCGCAAACTACGGCGATGGACGCCGCGCTGGTCAGCGCCCTCGGAATGATTTGCATCTGTTGCCTCCTCGTTCAGTCGTGACAGAGTTGCGGCCACGCCGACGACCCGGGGGCGCGCGAGCGGCTGCTAATGGTTGTTGGTAACGGACAAACTCTGCCGTGAGCAAGAGAATACTGCAAGCTTGACCTCGCGCAATACCTAAAGTGGGTGGTGCGTGTACCGCGCTGCCGCCCGGCCCGCTCAGGGCGCCTCTGCAAAGCCCAGCGGGCACTGCAGTCTTGCGGCGCTTCCCCCCAATGGTCGCGGTATTATTCCCGATCCACCCAGCTAGCGCACTTCGCGACCGCGCCGTTCGGCGCTGCTGCGCGTCAGGTCGTCGATGCGCGCCTCGATGCGCGCATGCCGCGGACTGTCGCGGTGGCTCGCTTGCAGGGCGCGGCGCAATTGGGTGAGCGCCTCTTCGGCTTCGTCGATCCGCAAATAGTACTCGGCCAGGGCTTCGGCGCCGGCGGCGGTGTCGCCGGCATCGATGCGCAGCTCGGCGAGTAGCTGCCAGGCGTTTGCAGTCGGCTGTCGCTGCTCGCGCAGATAGCGCTGCAGGCTGTCCTGCGCCTCGGCGTCGCGATCGCTGGCGGTGAGCAGCCGCGCGCGGCGGGCGATCGCCGGGAAGTAGTGCGGGTAGAGTGCGACGAGATTGTCGAGCCTTTGCAGCGCCGCGGTTTCGCGCCCGCCATCGGCGTCGAGTTCGGCCACCAGCAGCTGCGCCGCCAGCGCTTGCGGCCGCTCGTCGAGCAGTGTGGCGGCCAGTTCGGCGGCGCGCTGCGGCTGCTGCAGACGCTGTGCCGACAGCGCCGCCGCATAGCGCAGTGCCGGGCTGTCGGTGGCGTCGCGCTCGCGCTGCAGCTGTCGCTGCAGCGCCGGCAGGTTGTCGCTGATCAGCACGCGCAGGCGGGCGCGCATCAGCTGGAATTCGAGACTGTCGCTGGCCTGGTTCGCCTCGCTCAGCTGGCCGGCCCGCGCCTGGGCTTCGTCGAAGCGCTCGCGGCTCAGCGGGTGGCTGCGCAGAAAGGGGTAGCTCTGGTCGCTGTTGAGCCCGGCGCGGCGCGTCATCTGGGCGAAGAATTCGACCATTCCCGAGGGTGCGAAGCCGGCGCGGCTGAGGATGCCGATGCCGAGCCGGTCGGCCTCTGCTTCGTGGCTGCGGGTGTAGTTGATCTGCGCCTGCTGACCGGCGGCGATGCCGGTCGCCAGCGCCGCCTGGCTGGCTTGCGAGTCCTGCTGGGCGAGCAGTATCGCAGCGAGGATACCGGCCGCGGTGAGTAGCCCCGAGTTGCTCGATGCGGCCAGCGCGCGGGCGATGTGGCGCTGCTCGACGTGGGCGATCTCGTGCGCCAGCACCCCGGCGAGCTGGCTCTCGTTGCGCGCGGCGAGGAACAGCCCGCTGTGCACGCCGATGTAGCCGCCGGGGGTGGCGAAGGCGTTGATGGTCGCATCGCGAACGATGAAAAAGTGGTAGTCGCCGCCACTGCCGGCGCCCACTGCCAGCAGGCGCTCGCCGAGTTGCCGTATGTAATGCCTGAGCGTCTCGTCGGTGACCAGGTCCAGCTCGGCGCGCGCGCGGCGCATGAACTGGCGGCCGATGCGCGCCTCATCCTCCGGCGACAGGGCCTGATCCGCCGGTTCGCCCATCTCCGGCAATTGCACCGCGGCATGCGCGCTGGCGGGCATCGCGACCAACAGTGCGCAGATGGCCACCAGCGCGGCGCGCGCCAGGCCGGTCGCGGCGCTGGCGATGATTGCGCCCGGTCGGCCGGGCCGGCGGCGCGAGAGGGGCGCTCTATCGCGCCGTGGTGATGTGAGCATGCTTGGGCCTGATGCGAGTCGGGATCGCCGGGCGCCGGCATTGTCGGCCGGATCGGCGCGCCAGTACAAATTGCCGGGCATCCATGGGTTTGATCTGCACGCGTATTTGTCGTCGCTGTGTCGCCGCGCTGCTGCTTTCTGCTGTGCGGTTTGGCTTGCCCGGCGCGAAATCCCGGGCGGGTGACTTGCCCGGCCGGCCGGGCTTGGCACAGAATACGACGTTTGCCGGTGCTGTGACCACGCCGCACGCGGTGCATACATCAGATTTGGCAGCGGAGGAATTAAGGGATGGCGGAATACGATCTGGAACTGGACGCTTCGGGCCTCAATTGCCCGCTGCCGATATTGCGCGCGAAGAAGGCGCTGGCGGAATTGTCCAGTGGTCAGACACTGCACATCATCGCCACGGATCCGGGTTCGACAAAGGATTTCGCTGCCTTCGCCAAGCAGACCGGCAATGCGCTGGAGGATTCCCGCGAAGACGCGGGCAAGTTCCACTTTCTGTTGCGCAAAGCCTGATCGGCCTGTTGCAAAGCCTGGTCGGCGGGCGATTTTCAAACCGCTCTGCGGCCAGTTCGCGGCCCATTCGGTCGCGCTGCTGCTGCGCTGCAACCGGCTCGGATGATCGCTCTGCACGGCGTGGAGTACAGCTTCCCAATGCGGCGGTGCAAGCCGTGGCGCTTTCATATTAGACTACCCGCTTTTTCATTCCGCATCGCGCGTGGCGCGGGCCGCTGCGTGGCTTGGCTTGGTCGCGTGTGCGATTGGCCGTACGGCCGCCGGTGCGGCGCTGCAACACGAACGAGCAAGCAAATCAGAGGTTCAAGGCCGTGGAATTATCCGGTGGTGAGATCATCGTCCAGGCCCTCAGGGAAGAAGGGGTCGAATTCCTCTTCGGGTATCCCGGGGGGGCGGTTCTGCACATTTACGACGCACTTTACGAGCAGGACGATGTAAAGCACATTCTGGTACGCCACGAACAGGGTGCCACCCACGCTGCCGACGGTTACGCGCGCGCGACCGGCAAGCCCGGCGTGGTGCTGGTCACCTCCGGTCCCGGCGCCACCAATGCGGTCACCGGCATCGCCACCGCGCATCTGGATTCGATCCCGCTGGTGGTGCTCACCGGCCAGGTGCCGCGCAAGGTGATCGGCTCCGACGCCTTTCAGGAGGTCGACGCGGTGGGCTGCACGCGGCCGATCGTCAAGCACAATTTCCTCGTGCAGAACCTCGAAGACCTGGCGCCGACGCTGAAGAAAGCCTTTTTTGTCGCCACTTCCGGGCGCCCCGGGCCGGTGGTTGTGGATATCCCCAAGGATGTCACCGCGCCGAGCGAGAAGATCCCCTTCGATTACCCGAAGAAGGTCGATATGCGCTCCTACAATCCGACCCTGTCCGGGCATCCGGGGCAGATGCGCAAGGCCATCGATCTGCTGCTCGCGGCGAAGCGCCCGATGATCTACAGCGGCGGCGGGGTGGTGCTCTCCGAGGCCTCGGCCGAGCTGACCGAGATCACCCGCGAGCTGGGCTATCCGATCACCAACACGCTGATGGGCCTGGGTGCCTATCCGGCCACCGATCGCCAGTTCGTCGGCATGCTCGGCATGCACGGCACCTACGAGGCGAACATGGCGATGCACGAGTGCGATGTGCTGTTCGCCGTCGGCGCGCGCTTCGACGATCGCGTCACCGGCGAGCTGAAGCATTTCTGCCCGAACGCGAAGATCGTGCACATCGACGTCGATCCGGCGTCCATCTCCAAGACCGTGCGCGTCGACGTGCCGATCGTCGGCGATGTCAAACGCGTGTTGCGCGACATGCTGGCGATGCTCGCCGATACCGATCGCCGCGCCGACTCGCAGGCGCTGGCCGAGTGGTGGGCGGAGATCGAGCGCTGGCGCGCTGCCGATTGTCTGGGCTACGACCAGGGCGACGAACTGATCAAGCCGCAGTACGTGGTGGAGAAGCTGTGGGAGGTCACCGGAGGTGACGCCTACGTCACCTCCGATGTCGGCCAGCACCAGATGTTCGCCGCGCAGTTCTACAAGTTCGACAAGCCGCGTCGCTGGATCAACTCCGGCGGCCTCGGCACCATGGGCTTCGGCCTGCCGGCGGCGCTCGGCGTCAAGCTGGCCTTCCCGGATTCCGACGTCGCCTGCATCACCGGCGAGGCGAGCATCCAGATGTGCCTGCAGGAGCTGTCCACCTGCCTGCAGTACAACGCTCCGGTGAAGGTGGTGAACCTGAACAATCGCTACATGGGCATGGTGCGCCAGTGGCAGGAGTTCCAGTACGACAAGCGTTACTCGCATTCCTACGTCGATGCGCTGCCGGATTTCGTCAAGCTGGCCGAGGCCTACGGCCACGTCGGCATGCTGGTCGACAAGCCGGCGGATGTGGAGGGCGCGCTGCGCGAAGCCTTCGCCATGAAGGATCGACTGGTGTTTCTCGATTTCATCATCGATCAGGGCGAGAACGTCTACCCGATGATCGAGCCCGGCAAGGCCCACCACGAGATGCGCCTCAACCCGGCCAGGGAGCTTGCCTGACATGCGCCACATCATTTCCATCCTGCTGGAAAACGAATCCGGCGCTCTGTCCCGCGTCTCCGGCCTGTTCTCGGCGCGCGGCTACAACATCGAATCGCTGACCGTGGCGCCGACCGATGACCCCTCGCTGTCGCGGATGACCATCGTCACCATCGGCACCGAGGAGATCATCGAGCAGATCACCAAGCAGCTGAACAAGCTGGTCGATGTGGTGCGCCTGACCGACCTCACCGAGACCAACCACATCGAGCGCGAGATGATGCTGGTCAAGGTGCGCGCCACCGGCGAGCTGCGCAATGAGGCGCAGCGTCTGGCGGGCATCTTCAGCGGGCGCATCCTCGACGTCACCGCCAGCAGCTACATCATCGAGCTGACCGGCAACGGCAAAAAGCTCGACGCCTTCCTCGACGCGATTGGCGAGGAGGCGATTCTCGAAGTGGTGCGCTCCGGCGTGACCGGCATTGCGCGCGGCGAAAAAGCCCTGAAAATCTGACAATAAACCGACCGCCGGCGCCCGCGCGTCGGCGAATCTGGAGCGAAAACCCATGAACATCTTCTACGACAAAGACGCCGATCTCTCCATCATCCAGGGCAAGACCGTGGCGGTTGTCGGCTACGGCTCACAGGGCCACGCCCACGCCAACAACCTCAAGGAATCCGGCGTCGATGTGGTCGTCGGCCTGCGCGCCGGCTCCGCCTCCGCGGTGAAGGCTGAAAACGCCGGCCTGACCGTCAAGCCGGTGGCCGAGGCCGCAGCCAGCGCCGATGTGGTGATGCTGCTGGCACCCGATGAGCACCAGGCGGCCATCTATCGCGACGAGCTGGCGCCGAACATGAAATCCGGCGCTGCGCTGGCCTTCGCCCACGGCTTCAACATCCACTTCAACGCCATCGTGCCGCGCGAGGATATCGACGTGATCATGATCGCGCCGAAGGCCCCCGGGCACACGGTGCGCACCGAGTACGTCAAGGGCGGCGGCATCCCCGATCTGATCGCCGTCAGCCAGGATGCCTCCGGCCAGGCCCGCGAGATCGCCCTGTCCTACGCCTCGGCGATCGGCGGCGGGCGCACCGGGATCATCGAAACCACCTTCAAGGACGAGACCGAGACCGACCTGTTCGGCGAGCAGGTCGTGCTCTGCGGCGGCACCACGGCGCTGGTGCAGGCCGGTTTCGAGACCCTGGTCGAGGCCGGCTACGCGCCGGAGATGGCCTACTTCGAGTGTCTGCACGAACTCAAGCTGATCGTCGATCTGATGTACGAGGGCGGCATGGCCAACATGCGCTACTCGATCTCCAACACCGCCGAGTACGGTGATCTGACCCGCGGTCCGCGCATCGTCACCGACGAAACCCGCGCCGAGATGCGCAAGATTCTCGCCGAGATCCAGAACGGCGAGTTCGCCCGCGAATTCATCGCCGAAAACCAGGCCGGTCAGATCACCCTCAAGGCGCGCCGACGCATCGACCGCGAGCACCAGATCGAGGCCACCGGCGCCAGGCTGCGCTCGATGATGCCCTGGATCGCCGCCAATAAGATCGTCGATCAGACCAAGAACTGAGCCGTTCCGCGCGGCCCGGAATCACCCGGGCCGCGCGGCGCGACCTCGGCCCGCCCGCCACTCGCAACCGGACAGATCCCATGCAAGACGCGCAGGAACCGCACCGGGAGCGCCCCCGGCGCGCCATCTATCTACTCCCCAATCTGTTCACCACCGCCGCGTTGCTGGCCGGTTTCTACGCGGTGATCGCCGCCCTCGACGGGCAGTTCGGCAACGCCGCGATCTCGGTCTTCGTAGCGATGATTCTCGATGGCCTCGACGGCCGCGTAGCGCGCCTGACCAACACTTCGTCGGCCTTCGGCGGCGAATACGACAGCCTCGCCGACATGGTCAGCTTCGGCGTCGCGCCGGCGCTGATCGTCTACCTGTGGTCGCTGCAGTCGCTGGTCGGCGATGGTCTCGGCCAGCTCGGCTGGGTCGCCGCCTTTCTCTACGTGGCCTGCACCGCGCTGCGCCTGGCGCGCTTCAATACCCAGATCGGCAAGGCCGACAAGCGCTTCTTTCAGGGGCTGGCCAGCCCCTCGGCGGCGGCGGTGGTCAGCGGCATGGTCTGGGTCGGGCACGACGTGGGCGTCGCCGGCGCCGACATCGCCGTGCTGGCGCTGTTGATCACCATCACCTCCGGGCTGTTGATGGTCAGCAACTTCGCCTACTACAGCTTCAAGGATTTCGGCGGCAACAAGCGCATCCCCTTCATGGCGTTGCTGGCACTGGTGCTGATCTTCGTCTTCACTTCCATCGATCCGCCGAAGATCATCCTGTTGTGTTTTGCGCTGTACGCGCTCTCCGGGCCGACCTGGTCGGCGCTGCGCTGGGTCCGCAAGCGCCGTCGCGGCGACAGCGCCGCCGGGCGCGATTCCGGCGCAAGCGGCGAGTAGTCGTCAGTATCGATGGCCAGGCACGGCCAGGGGGCTTGGCAAGCCTCGTCGTCTGCCGCTATAGTCGGCGCATTGCAGCGATGACTCTCGCCATGCCCGCAGCCGCGCACAATCCGAATCCCCGCCACGCCAGCCCCGGCGTGTGCCCGCGCGCGGCGCTCCTCCTTCCCCTGCGACTTCTCCCCTGAGGGGGAAGAAACGCATTCCTGGCGAGGACAAACGCACTCCGACACCCGAATTCCCAGACCCGCAGACCCCAGACCCGCAGACCCCAGGCCTGCAGTCCCCGGGCCCGCAGATCGCCGGGTCTGACAACAGGCGTGCAGCGCCTGCGATCAATGGAACCGCATCATGAGCCAAGACAAGCTGATCATTTTTGACACCACCCTGCGCGACGGCGAGCAGAGCCCCGGCGCCTCGATGACCCGCGAAGAGAAAGTCCGCATCGCCAAGATGCTGGAAAAAATGCGCGTCGATGTCATCGAAGCCGGCTTTGCGATCGCCAGCGACGGCGATTTCGAAGCCGTCAAAGCCGTCGCCGAGGCGGTTCGCGAGAGCACCGTGTGCTCGCTGGCGCGCGCCAGCGACCGCGATATCGACCGCGCCGGTGAGGCGCTCAAGCCAGCCGAATCGGCGCGCATCCACACCTTCATCGCCACCTCGCCGATCCACATGGAAATGAAGTTGCGCATGGCGCCGGACGAGGTGGTCGAGCAGGCGGTGCGCGCGGTGCGCCGCGCGCGCCAGTTCACCGACGACGTCGAGTTCTCCGCCGAGGACGCCGGCCGCTCCGAGATCGATTTCCTGTGCCGCATCTTCGAAGCGGTGATCGACGCCGGCGCGACCACCGTCAACGTGCCGGATACGGTCGGCTACACCATGCCCGATCAGTTCGCCGAGACCATCCGCCAGCTGAAAAACCGCATCCCCAACATCGACAAGGCGATCATCTCGGTGCACTGCCACAATGATCTGGGCGTCGCCGTGGCCAATTCGCTGGCCGCCGTGCAGGCCGGCGCACGCCAGGCCGAGTGCACCATCAACGGCCTCGGCGAGCGCGCCGGCAACGCCTCGCTGGAGGAGATCGTGATGGCCATGCGCACCCGCCGCGACTTCTTCGACTGCGAGACCGGCATCGACGCCGAACACATCGTGCCGACCTCGCGGCTGGTCTCCAACATCACCGGCTTTCCGGTGCAGCCGAACAAGGCGATCGTCGGCGCCAATGCCTTCGCCCACGAATCCGGCATCCATCAGGATGGCGTACTGAAAGCGCGTGAAACCTACGAAATCATGCGCGCCGAAGACGTTGGCTGGAGCAAAAACAGCCTGGTGATGGGCAAGCATTCCGGGCGCAATGCGTTCCGCTCGCGGATGGCCGAGCTGGGCCACGAGTTCGCCGGCGAAGAGGAGCTGAACGCCGCCTTCGCGCGATTCAAGGCACTGGCCGATAAAAAGCACGAAATCTTCGATGACGACCTGCAGGCGCTGGTCACCGAGGCCAATCTGGAGGCGCTCAACGAGCCGTTGAAGCTGGTTTCGATGCGGGTCAGCAGCGAGACCGGCGAGGTGCCCGAAGCCCGCGTCACCCTGTCGCTGGACGGCCGCGAGCAGAGCGGCACGGCGAGCGGTTCCGGCGCGGTCGATGCCACCTTCAGCGCCATCGAGCAGATCGTCGACAGCGGCAGCAAGCTTCTCCTGTACTCGGTGAACGCCATCACCAGCGGCACCGATGCCCAGGGTGAAGTCACCGCGCGGCTGGAGAAAGATGGCCGCATCGCCAACGGCCAGGGTGCCGACACCGACATCGTCATCGCCTCCGCGCGCGCCTACATCAACGCGCTTAACAAGCTGTACGCCGAGGGCCGCGAGCACCCGCAGCTCTGCGGCGTCTGAGTCGGCCGGGCGTGGACGGCGCGCGCCGCAATGCGTACCTGCGGGCGATGGGTATCACCCCGTGGCAGCGGCGCGTGCCGGCCGGCGAAGTGGTCGAGTCGCCAACTGAGCCTGCGCTCGATAGCGGGGCGGCGGCGCTGGATACGGTCGCGGCGACGGGCGATGCAGCGGCTGGCGAGATCCCGGCCACTGCCGCACCTGTCGCCGGGCCCGGCCCGGCTCCGATCCCGCCCCCGGCGGCAGCCGAGCCATTCGGCCCGGCGAGCGCCCCCGCCCGCAGCGAAACCGCCAGCGCGGCGGCGTTGCCCCACGAACACGAGGCCAGCCATCTGCCGGCCTGGCTGCTGACGCGACCGCTGGCCAGCCTCGGCGAATCCGCGGTGATCGGCCCGCCGCAGGCGCCGCTGCTGCTGGTCGAGGCGCCCTTGCCCGGCGGGCAGCCGCCGGCGCTTTGCGGCGGCGATGCCGGGCGCTTGCTGGCGCGGATGCTGGCCGCCATCGGCCTGTCGCGGCGCGATGTGCGCAACGCCGTGCTGGCTGACGAGCGTGCCCAGACAGCCAGCAGCCTCGCCGAGTATCTCGCTGCGCAGAGCGGCTGCGCGCAGCCGTTGGCCGTGCTGCTGCTGATCGAGCTGCCGGCCGCCGCCAGCGGCGCGGCGCTCGAACACCTGCGCGGCCAGTTGCCGCCGCTGCCCTCGGCATCGGCATCGGCATCGCCGGGTAGCGGTAGTGCACTGCTGGTCAGCCACCACCCCGCCTGGCTGTTGCGCCAGCCCGCCGCCAAGCGCCAGGCCTGGGATGATTTACAGCGGTTGCGGAACATGCTGGGGGCGCGATGAGCGCAGCGCGTCCACAGATCGAGCCGCGCGTGCGCCTGATGGAGGATGAGGATCTGCCGCAGGTGCTCGATATCGAGCGGCGCAGCTACGACTTTCCCTGGTCCGAGGGGATCTTCCGCGACTGCCGCCGCGCCGGTTACGGCTGTCTGGTGCAGGCTGCCGGTGAGCGCGTCTTCGGCTACGGCATCCTGATGCCTGGCCCGGCTGAGGCACATATCCTCAACCTCTGCAGCGATCCGCGCGCGCGCCGCGCCGGGCACGCCCGCAGCCTGTTACAGGGCCTGCTGGAGAGCGCTGAGCTGATCCGCGCGCAGAGCGTCTATCTGGAGGTGCGGCCGGGCAACACCGCCGCGCGGCGGCTTTACGACGACTTCGGCTTCCGCGTCATCGGTCGCCGCCGCGATTACTACCCGGTCGCCGGCGGGCGCGAGGATGCGCTGGTGATGGAGCGCCTGCTGCTGCCCGGTGAATTTGCCGGGGATTAGCCGGCCGTTGGGACGGCCATCGGGGCGGATGCCCCGGCGGCGCCCCCGGCCACACGGGGCATCGCCCCACTCAGCTGTCGTCGCGCACCAGTAGCAGGACGTGGGGGTACACGTTGCTCTTCGGCTTGCGGTAGTCGTTGCCATCGTGGAGGTGCAGGGTCCAGGCGGTATTGATGCCCGCATCGCCGGTGATGAAGTGGTTTTGCGTCGAGCTCCACAGATAGTAAATACTGGGCATGCCGGGGAAGGCGTCGATGTTGACCGCTGGCGAGAAGCAGCTGCGCTCGACCAGCGAACCCAGCTCCTTGGCATTGGGCAGGCGCCAGTCGGTTTTGCCGGCGAAACCGCCGCCGGCGTTCAGATCGCGCGCGTATTTCAGCGCCGTCCCCCAGTTCATGGTGGTGGCGGTGCCGCTGCAGCTGTTGCCACTCTTGCCCACCAAACAGCGCATCCAGGTCAGCCGGGTAGCGCTGTCGTAGACGGTGCCATTGGCGCTGTCGATGTCGTAGCGGCTGTCCGGCGCGGTGCTGTCGATATTGTCGCGGCAGGTCTGTGCCGCCACCGGGGCGGCCAGCGCGGTGGCCAGTAATGCCAGTGACAGTGCGGCGATCGTGCCCGCTCGCGACGCGCGCCGAGCGGTGTGATTTCGGTGGTCTGCGAATTTCATCTGCCGCTCCTTCAGTCGCGCACCAGGCGCAGGTGGTAGTCGTCGGATTTGGCGCCGGGGGTTTCGTGGCCGTCGTCGAAGGCGATGCTCCAGGCGTTGTTCACCGGGCTGCTGACCTGCGGCACGCCGGTCCAGTAGCGCCATTCGGCTTTGGTCGCCGGATAGCCGTGGTCGGTGCCGGGGAAGTAGTCGCTGTCGATCGCCGGCATGTTGAGTCGACTCACGGACAGATCGGCCAGCGAGCGCAGCTCCAGCGGCGTCGGCATGCGCCAGTCGTCGTAGCCGCACAGTTCGGCGGCGTTGACCGCATCGACGAAGCCCTCGGTATCGCAGTTGTCGGCCTGGCAGTTGCCGCCATTGCGGGTGCCGGCGTCGCCGCCGTTCTCCGAGCTTCTCGGGTTGTACCAGCTGAAGGTGTCATCGGCGTCGTGCAGGCCGTTGTCCTGCTTCACTTCCCAGGTCAGCCCGGTGACGTTGTCGTAGACGCAGTCCCAGCTGGAGGCATCCGCCGGCAGCGGGTCGCCGTCGCCGTCCAGCTTGGTGAAGCTGAAGCCGGCGCGGCCGTCGCTGTCGTCATCGAAGATGGTGTCGCGGCCGTGTTCGGCATCCTGGCCGGGGAAGGTGCTGGTGCCCTCTTCGGCGTCGTTGCAGGGCAGCAGATTGTCGCTGGCGTTGCTGCACAGGGCGACGCCGGTGTCGTTGAGTTCGCTGTCGTCGTTGTCGTCGATGGTGACGGTAGCGGTTTCCACCGCCAGCATGGCGTTGGCCGAGGGGTTGGAGAGGCGCAGCAGAAAGCGCTCGTTGCCCTCGAGCTCGCCGTCGTCGAGGATCGGAATCTCCACATCCAGTTCGGTGATGCCGCCGTTGAAATCCAGCGTGCCGCTGATCTCGGAGTAGTCGCTGCCTGCGCTGGCGGTGAGATTCTCGGTGGAATAGTTGACCAGCACCGATTCTGCTCTGGCGATGCGCACGGTCACCGTGACGCTGTCGCTGATGCCCTCCAGCGCGCTCATGTCGCTGGTGCTGATGGCCACTGCGTCGTCGTCCTGGATCAGGCCGGTGGCATCGACGCTGGAGGCGACGCTGCCGTCGATGGCGAGCAGTTCGACCTGCAGATTCAGATCTTCACTGGTCTCGGATTCGGTGTCGTCGATCAGCGCCAGGCTGATGGTGGCGCTGTCGCTGCCGGCGGCGATGGTGGTGGTCTGCGCGCTGGCGGCGCTGTAGTCGGTGCCGGCGGTGGCGCTGCCGTCGCTGCTGCTGTAGCGCAGGGTCAGCTCGTCGAGAGCGGCCTGGTCGAGCTTGACGACAAAATCCAGCGTGCCGGCATTTTCGTCGTTTTCGGCATTTTCGACGGTAATGCTGTAGCTGTCGTCATTGCTGATGACGCCACTGGCCAGCGCACTGCCCGGCGTACCACCGAGGGCGATGCCGGCGGCCGGGTCGTGCAGTTCGACGTCGAGTTGCTCGTCGCGCTCGACCACTGTGTCATCGTTGATGGCGATGCGGATTTCCGCCGTGGTCTCGCCGGCCGGTATGGTCAGGCGCGCGTCGGCGGCGGTGTAGTCGTCGCCGGCGGTGGCGGCGTCGCCGGTGGTCGGATCGAGGCTGCGGTAGCCGATGTCCAGATCGATATCGGCACTGTCGCTGAGCTCGACGGCAAACAGCAGTTCGCCGTCGGCCTCGGCCGCGGGGGCGGGGGTGGCGATTTCGATGCTCACGCTGTCATCGTCGCTGATCTCGCCGGCCGCCGGGCTGTTGCTGACCTGCACGTCGCTGCTGTCGCTGGAGACCGACAGGCGCAGCTGCTCGCTGCCCTCGACGCGATCATCGTCGAGCAGCGGCACTGCGACAGTGACTTCGGTCTGCCCGGCGGGGATCTCGATATCGGCGCCGACGCTGCTGAAGTCCACGCCCGGCGTGGCGCTGTCGGCGAGGCTTTCGTAGCGCAGCGCCACCGGGATTGCGGCTGCCGCGTCGAGGCTCAGGGTGAATAGCAGCGGCGCACCGCCGCCCTCGCTGGCGGGCGCCGCGGCGTTGACGCTGAGTGTGGCGCTGTCGTCGTTGGCAATGGTGCCGGTGGCGGCTTCGCCGAGGGTCAGGCCGGCGCTCGGTGCGGACAGCGCGAGGCGGAGCTGTTCGTCGCTTTCCAGCAGCGTGTCGTCGATGGTCTTTATCTCGATGACCGTGCTGGTCTCGCCGGCGGCCAGGCTGATGCGGCCGCTGGCGTCGCTGTAGTCGTCGCCGCTGGTGGTGATGTCGCCGACGTTGTAGTCGGCTGAGACGGTGGTCTCGGCCGCCGGCTGCAGGCTGGCGGTGAAGCGCAGCAGACCGCCCTCTGTGACGCTGGCGTCCTCCACCAGTGTCAGGTGGGCGGTGTCATCGTTTTCGATGGTGCCGGTGGCGCTGGCGGTGTCGATCTGCAGCTCGCCGCGCGGGTTGCTCAGGGTGACGCTGAAGGTCTCGTCGGTCTCCAGCACCGCGTCGGTGGTGATCGTTACGGGGATGCTCGCCTGCTGTTCACGGGCGGGGATTACCAGCGTGCCGCTGGCGGTGATGAGGTCGTCGCTGGCGGCGCTGCCGTCGGTGCGAACGCTGTAGTCGACGCGCTGCTCCTGCTGGGTGGCGCGATTCAGGCGTGCGGTGAAGCGCAGCTCGCCGCTGTCCTCGGCGGCGCTGGCACCCAGCAGGGAGATTTCCAGCGGCAGCGATTCGTCGTCTTCGATGGTGCCGGTGACGTCGGCGGTGTCCACCAGCACCTGGCTGTCGGCGCTGCTGATGTGCAGCTGGAATGTTTCGCTGCTCTCCCGCTCGAAGTCATCGAGCAGGGCGATGTCGATCTGTGCGCTGGTTTCGCCGGCGGCGATCTGCAGGCTGTCGCTGGCGGCGCTGTAGTCGCTGGCCGCCGCCGCACTGCCGTCGCTGCTGCTGTAGTCGAGGCTGATCTCGCGCTGCGCTGCGGCGGACAGGCTGACGGTGAAGTGCAGCCCGCCGTCGTCGCTCTCCAGTGCGCTGGCGGCGGCGACGCTGACGTGCAGCTGGTCGTCGTCTTCGATGGTGCCGGTGGCGCTGAGGGTCTGTGTGGTGACGCGCTGATCGGGATCGCTGAGGGTGACGGTGAACTGCTCGCTGGCCTCGACCACGCCGTCGTCGAGCAGCGACACCGACAGGCTGGTGCTGGTGACGCCAGCCGGGATGGTCAGCGTTGCGGGGATGCTGGCGTAGTCCTCGCCGGCCGTGGCGCTGTCGCCGGTGGCGGTCACTGCGATGGTCAGGTCGCTGTCCAGCGCGCGGCTGAGGCTCAGCGGGAAGCGCAGTTCACCGGCGGATTCCGCAGCCTGCGCATTATCGATCCGTAGTTCTATCGGCGAGTCGTCGCTGCCGTTACCGCCATCACCACCGCCGCCGCCACCGCAGGCGCTGAGGGTGAGGGCGAGCAGCGCCGAGGTCGCAGCAGTGAGATGCCGCATCCTTATTTCTCCGTCGCAATCGCTTTCAGTCTATTTATGTATTCCAGCGGAGTGGGTGCTCCGCGAGATGACGGCAGGCTAGCAACGGCGCTCGCTGGCGCGCGGGACGGGAATCACGAAAACGCGACGCCGCCGCCCGGCGCCGGCAGTGTGGCGACAGGCGGTGGCGCAACCGGCGTCAGGCGCCCGGCGGCGGGTTGGGAAAGGTCAGTCGCTGTGGGGCGAATCGACCGTTGGCCGGCCGATGCAGTGGTATTCGATACCCAGCTCCTGCATCTGTGACGGTTCGTAGATATTGCGCCCGTCGAATACCAGCGGCACTTTCAGCAGCTTGCGCAGCGCGGCCCAGTCGGGCACGCGGAACTCGCGCCACTCGGTGTTGATGACCAGCGCATCGGCGTCGCGTGCGGCGTCCAGCCCGGTGCCCATCAGGGTCAGGCGCGCCTCGTCCGGGTACAGGCGGCGGGCCTCCTGCATGGCCACCGGGTCGTAGGCTTGCACGCGCGCGCCGGCGGCCCACAGGGATTCCATCAGCACGCGGCTCGGCGCCTCGCGCATGTCGTCGGTGTCGGGCTTGAATGACAGCCCCCAGACACCGATCGTGCGCCCCTCCAGCTGGCCGTCGAAGCGAGCGCTGAGCTGCTCGAAGAGGATGTGCTTTTGGCGCTGATTGACGGCATCGACGGCGCCGAGCAGCTCGGCGGCGTAGTCGAACTCGCGGCTGGTGGCCAGCAGGGCGCGCACGTCCTTGGGAAAGCAGGAGCCGCCGTAGCCACAGCCGGGGTAGATGAAGTTGTAGCCGATGCGCGGATCCGAGCCGATGCCCAGGCGCACCTGTTCGACGTCGGCGCCGACTCGCGTGGCGATGTTGGCGATCTCATTCATGAAGCTGATCTTGGTCGCCAGCATGGCGTTGGCGGCGTACTTGGTCAGCTCCGCCGAGCGCCGCTGCATCACCAGCAGGCGGTCGCGGTTGCGGCAGAAGGGCGCGTACAGCTTGCGCATGCGCTCGATGGCCTGTTCGTCGTCGCCGCCGACGATGACCCGATCGGGTTTCATGAAGTCCTCGATCGCGGCGCCTTCCTTGAGGAATTCGGGGTTGGAGACCACCGCGAAATCGCAGCTCGCGCCGCGCTTGTCGAGGCATTCGCGCAGGGCTGCGGCGACCCGGTCGCCGGTGCCCACCGGCACGGTGGATTTGCACACCACCAGGCGCCGCTCGCGCATGCGCTCGCCGATGCTGCGCGCCACCGCCAGCACCTGGCGCAGATCGGCGCTGCCGTCCTCGTCCGAGGGTGTGCCGACGGCGATGAACTGAAACTCGCCGTGGGACACGGCCAGATCGGCGTCGGTGGTGAAGTCGAGCCGGCCGGCGCCGAGATTGCGCCGCACGATCTCCTCCAGACCCGGTTCGAAAATCGGGACCTCGCCGCGCTTGAGGGCGGCGATCTTGTCGGCGTCGATGTCCATCGCCAGAACCTGGTTGCCCACATCGGCGAGTAGTGCCGCCGTCACCAGACCCACGTAGCCGGAGCCGTAAATGCTGACTGTCATCGTCATGTCGTCGAGATTTCCTTGGCGGTGGTTTGGCCGGGAAAGTGGCCGCGATCGCGCCTTGCGCGGTTGAATTGGTCATGGCTGCATGCCAACCTAGCCCGCCCCTGCAGACCCCGCGGCAGCGGCCCGGGCGCGAGGAGACACGTCTTGGATCTGGTGCAAGAAACCGAGCTGCTCAGTAATGTGCCCATGTTCGCGAAGCTGGAGCCCTCCAGGCTGAAGCTGCTCGCGTTCACCAGCGAGATGCTCAACTACCGGGACGGTGAAGTGCTGTTTCGCTCCGGTGACGCGGCGGACTGCGCCTATGTCATCGTCGCTGGAAAGGTGGACATTGTAACCGAGCTGGAAGGCGGTGAAATAGTCTCCTCCAGCCTCGGTCCGCAACAGCTTTTCGGCGAGCTGGCACTGCTCAACGGCGCTCCGCGCAGCGCCACTTTGCGCGCCAGCGGTCCCTTGCAGGTACTGCGCATCAGCGCCGATATGTTTTTCGATCTGCTGCGCGGCAACGCCGATATGGCGATGGATGTTCTGCGTCAGCTGGCCGACAAACTGGTGCGTTCCCACCGGCACGTGGAAGCCCTGCAAGCCGAGCTGCAGCGGCGCCCGGGCTGAACCGGTCGCTCGCCGCTTCGCCCCGGGCCGCCAGCAAAAGACGCACCGATGGACAGATCCCGCTTCAAAAAACTCTGGAATGATTGCCTGCTGCCCGGCGCGCCGAGCGACGCCGACGCGGTGTTCGACGAGCTGCACGCCGCCTACGGCGACGCCGCGCGCCACTACCACAGCGGCGAGCACATCGAGCACTGCCTGCGGCAGTTCGACATGGTTCGCGAGCGCCTCGACGAGCCGCGCGCGGTGGAGCTGGCGATCTGGTTCCACGACCTCGTCTACGAACCCTGCGCAAGCGACAACGAGCGGCTCAGCGCTGAGCGTTTCGCGACTCTCGGCAAAGACTGCATGCCCGCCGCAATGCTGGCCGAGGTGGTCCGTCTGATCCGTGCCACCGAGCACTGCGGCGCCGACGCCGAGGGCGACACCGCGCACCTGCTGGACATAGATCTGTCCAGCTTCGGCCTGCCCTGGGATCTGTTTTGGGAGGACAGCCAGCGCGTTCGCCAGGAGTTTGCCCACCTCGACGATGCGCAATTCTACCCCGCTCATCTGGCCTTTCAGTGGCGCCTGCTGGCGCGCCCGCGGCTGTTCGCCAGCGACTACTTTTTCGACCATTACGAGCTGCGTGCGCGAGACAATATCTGCCGCCATCTCGACGCCCTCGCGCAGCGTGGTTTGCGGCCCGCAACCGGCGCTGTACAAAGCGTTGGCGGAGATTGAAATCCACTCCGTCGCTCCCTTGCAATCATTCGGGGCGGCGCGTAATATTCGCCGCGTCAGTTGCGGGGTGGAGCAGTCTGGCAGCTCGTCGGGCTCATAACCCGAAGGTCGCAGGTTCAAATCCTGCCCCCGCTACCAAACCTTTTTTCACAAAAAGGCCCCTCCCGGAGGGGCCTTTTTATTAGCGGCGATTGCTGGCGGCGATTGTCTCGCCGCCAGGTGTATCCCGGCGAGCGGGCCGAGCCCGGTGGCGCGCCGGGACGGGACCGAAGCGATACATGCGCAGAGCGGCATCCGATATCTGGGAATTCGCCAGACAGGTGGTCGAGGGGCTCGACTACGACTTCGTCGGCGCCCAGTTCGGCCAGGCCGAGGGTGGTCCCACACTGCGCGTGTTCATCGATCGCGCAGCCGGCATCTCCGTCGACGATTGCGCCGCGGTGAGTGAGCAGCTCTCCGCGGTGCTCGATGTCGAGGAACCGATCAGTGGTCACTACGTGCTGGAGGTATCCTCCCCCGGCATGGATCGCCCGCTGTTCGATGAGGCCGATTTTGTCCGCGTGGTCGGCCAGACGGTCCGGGTCAAGACCGCCGCGCCGCTGCTTGGTGGTCGCCGCCGCTTCAAGGGTCCGCTGCGCGAGGCGGGCGATGGCCTGTTGTTGGTGGAGGTCGACGGCGAACCCTACGAGATTCCCGTGGCCGAGGTGGACGAGGCCAATGTGGTGCCGGCGTTTTGAGTGCCCCGGTGCCGGTTTTTGCTGATAATCCCAATTCGTTGAAGGGCTGCGCCGCCCGGGTGGCGCGCTCGTCGGCGCCGGCAAGTAGCCCGCTGCTGGCGCTGGTTGCGAGGTTCTGAACAGGTCATGAGCAAAGAAATCCTGCTGGTTGTGGATGCCGTTTCCAATGAAAAAGGCGTCGACAAAGACATTATCTTCTCCGCTTTGGAGTTGGCGCTGGCCTCGGCCACGCGCAAGCGCCACGGTGGCGATATCGAAGTGCGCGTAGCCATCGACCGCGAAACTGGTGACTACGAGACCTTCCGCCGCTGGGAGGTGGTCGACGATGACGCCGAGCAGGAGTTTCCGCTGCGCCAGATGATTATCAGCGCCGCCCGCGAAGATGAGCCTGATATCGAGATCGGCGCCTTCGTCGAAGAGCAGATCGACTCGGTCGATTTCGGCCGCATCGCCGCGCAGACCGCCAAGCAGGTGATCGTGCAGAAGGTGCGCGAGGCCGAGCGCCAGCGCGTGGTCGATGCCTTCGAAGATCGCATCGGCGAGCTGGTGATGGGCATCGTCAAGCGCACTGAGCGCGGCGGCGTGTACATCGATCTGGGCAACAACGCCGAGGCCTACATCCCGCGCGAATGGATGATCCAGCGCGAGGCGGTGCGCCCCGGCGATCGCCTGCGCGGCTATCTCAAGGAGGTTCGCGCCGAGCAGCGCGGGCCGCAGTTGTTCGTCTCGCGCACCGCGCCGGAATTCCTCGTCAAGCTGTTCGAGCTGGAGGTCCCCGAGGTCGGCCAGGGCACCATCGATATCATGGGCGCGGCGCGCGATCCCGGCGTGCGCGCCAAGATCGCAGTGCGCTCCAACGACCCGCGGCTCGATCCCATCGGCGCCTGCGTGGGCATGCGCGGTTCGCGGGTGCAGACGGTTTCCAACGAGCTCTCCGGTGAGCGCGTCGACATCATCCTCTGGGATGAGAACCCGGCGCAGTTCGTGATCAACGCCATGGCCCCGGCCGAGGTCGAGTCGATCGTCGTCGACGAGGACGCGCACGCCATGGATATCGCCGTGCAGAACGAAAAGCTGTCGCTGGCTATCGGTCGCGGCGGGCAGAATGTGCGTCTGGCCGCCGAACTGTCCGGCTGGGAACTGAACGTCATGGACGTGGCCGCCGCCGAGGAGAAGACCGAGGCCGAGGCGCGCCAGTATCTGGAGCTGTTCATGGAGCAGCTGGATGTCGACGAAGAGGTCGCCTCGATCCTGGTTCAGGAGGGTTTCACCTCGGTGGAGGAGGTGGCCTATGTGCCGCGTCAGGAGCTGCTGGATGTCGAGGAGTTCGACGAAGGTATCGTCGAAGAGCTGCGCAATCGCGCCCGCGATGCCCTGCTGACCAAGGCCATCGCCACCGAGGAGCAGATCGGCGATGCCCGCCCCAGCGAGGAGCTGCTGGCGATGGAGGGCATGGACGAAACCCTGGCTTACCAGCTGGCGGCGAAGTCGATCACCACTCTGGATGATCTGGCCGAGCAGGCCATCGACGATCTGATGGATATCGATGACATGGACGAGGAGCGCGCCGGCGCGTTGATCATGAAAGCCCGCGAACACTGGTTCGCCGAGGCAGACGAAGACCAGGCCGGCGAGCAGGCCTAGGCGGAGGAATGTTGTAAATGGCAGATGTCACCGTAAAGCAGCTCGCTGAGGTCGTGGCGACCCCGGTGGAGCGGCTCCTCGAACAGCTCGCCGAGGCCGGCGTGGACAAGCAGGCGGCCGAGGATCTGATCAACGACGACGAAAAGATGCGCTTGCTGGAACATCTGCGCCGTGCCCATGGGCGCGGCGAAGGTGAGAGCGTCTCCGGGCAGCGCAAGATCACTCTGCGGCGCAAGAAGGTCAGCGAGCTGCGCGTCGGTGGCGGCGGCGTCGGCAAAAAGACCGTCAACGTCGAGGTGCGCGGCAAGCGCACCTACGTTAAGCGTTCGGTCGCCCTGCAGGGCGAGACCGAAAAGCAGGCGGCGCTGCGCGAGGAGCGCGAGCGCATCGAAGCCGAGACGCACGAGGCCGAGCGCAAGCGGCTGGAGGCCGAGGAACAGCGCCGCGCCGATGAAGAGGCGCACCGCGTCGCCCGCGAGGAGGCCGCCCGCGCCGAAGAGGAGGCGCGCCGCAAGGCCGAAGAGGAATCCCGCGCCGCCGATGAGGAGGCGCGCCGCAAGGCCGAGGAGGAATCCCGCGCCGCCGATGAAGATGCCCGTCGCAAGATCGAGCAGGAGGCTGCCGAGAAGCGCGCCGCGGCCGAGGCCGCCGAGGCGCGCGGCAGCAAGACGCCGGCGCGCGCTGCACCGGCTGCCCCGGCCGCCGGCCGCGGCAAACCGGCGGCGCGTGGTCGCGATGGTGGCGGCACCCGCTACGGGCGCAATGAGCTGCACGTCGCCAAGGACAAATCCGGCAAGCGCAAGAAGGGCGGCCGCGGCGCCGCACGTCGCGGTGGTGCGCGCAATATCGAAACCCGCCACGGCTTTGCCCGGCCGACCGCGCCGGTGGTGCGCGAGGTGGCGGTGCCGGACACCATCACCGTCGCTGAGCTGGCCAACAAGATGGCCGTCAAGGCCGCCGAGGTCATCAAGCAGATGATGAAGATGGGCGTCATGGCGACCATCAATCAGGTGCTCGATCAGGACACCGCGACGCTGGTGGTCGAGGAGATGGGCCACAAGGCCATCGCCGCCTCGGACGCCGATCTCGAAAAGGAACTGACCGAGAAGCTGATCGCCGTAATCGGTGGCGATAGTGGCAAGGAAGTGCGTCCGCCGGTTGTCACCGTGATGGGCCACGTCGACCACGGCAAGACCTCGCTGCTCGATCACATCCGCCGCGCCAAGGTTGCCGCGGGCGAAGCCGGTGGCATCACCCAGCACATCGGCGCCTACCACGTCGAAACCGACAAGGGCGTGATCACCTTCCTCGATACCCCCGGGCACGCCGCGTTCACGGCGATGCGCGCCCGCGGCGCCCAGTCCACCGACATCGTGATTCTGGTGGTCGCGGCGGATGACGGCGTCATGCCGCAAACCGTCGAGGCGATCCAGCACGCTCGCGCTGCCGGCGTGCCGATGGTGGTCGCGGTGAACAAGATCGACAAGGCCGGCGCCGATCCGGATCGGGTCAAGAACGAGCTGTCGCAGCACGAGATCATCCCCGAGGACTGGGGTGGCGACACCATGGTGGTGCACGTTTCGGCGCACACCGGCGAGGGCATCGATGAGCTGCTCGACGGCATCCTGCTGCAGGCCGAAGTGCTCGAACTGGAGGCCAGCGCCGAGGGCGCCGCGCGCGGCGTGGTGGTCGAGGCGGCACTCGACAAGGGCCGCGGCCCGGTGGCCACGGTGCTGGTGCAGTCCGGCACGCTGCGCCGCGGCGACATCCTCGTCTGCGGCACCCAGACCGGGCGCGTGCGCGCCATGTTCGACGAGGCCGGCAAGCAGGTCGAGAGCGCCGGGCCATCGATCCCGGTGGTGGTGCTGGGGCTCTCCGGTACGCCCATGTCCGGCGACGAAATGCTGGTCGCCAACGATGAGCGCAACGCCCGCGAACTGGCCCAGTTCCGCCAGGAAAAGCAGCGCCACGCGCGCCTCGCCGAGCGCAAGCCGGCCAAGCTGGAAGACGTCTTCTCGCAGATCAAGAGCGGCGAACGACTGACCCTGAACCTGCTGGTCAAGGCCGATGTGCAGGGCTCCTTCGAGGCGCTGCGCGATTCGCTGGAGAAGCTCTCCACCGATGAAATCAGCGTGCGCGTGATCGGCGGTGGCGTCGGTGCCATCACCGAATCCGACGCCCATCTGGCGAGCGCATCGAACACCATCGTCATCGGCTTCAACGTGCGTGCCGACGCCGCCGCGCGGCGCATCCTGCAGGAAGCCGAGGTCGAGCTGAACTACTACAGCGTGATCTACGACGCCATCGATCAGGTGAAAGCGGCCGCCGGCGGCATGCTCTCTCCGGAGATCCAGGAACGCATCATCGGCATCGCCGAGGTCAAAGACGTATTCCGCTCGCCCAAGTTTGGCGCCGTTGCCGGCTGCCTGGTCACCGAGGGCGTGGTGCGACGCAGCGCGCCGATCCGCGTGCTGCGCGAAAACGTGGTCATCTACGAGGGCGAGCTGGAGTCACTGCGCCGCTTCAAGGATGACGTCAACGAGGTGCGCGTTGGCACCGAGTGCGGTATCGCGGTGAAGAATTACAACGACGTGCGCCCCAGCGACCAGATCGAGGTCTTCGAGCGCCAGGAAGTGGCCCGCACGCTGTAGGCGCGCGGCACCCGCATGCAGCGCGACTACCAACGCAGCGACCGCGTCGCCGATCAGATCCAGCGCGAGCTCGCCGGGCTGATCCGCGATGCGCTGAAGGACCCGCGCGTGCCGGCGCTGACCACTATCTCGCAGGTGCAGGTCAGCCGCGATCTGTCGCTGGCCAGGGTCTACGTGACGATCATCGGTTCGCAACCCGGCGAGGCGCGCGATGCCGCTGTCGCTGCGCTGAATCGCGCCGCCGGTTTTCTGCGCTCGCGGCTGGCCGGCCAGCTGTCGCTGCGCAGCGTGCCGCAGTTGCGCTTCGCCTACGACGAAGTGATCGAGCGCGGCAACCGCCTCGACGATCTGATCGACGAGGCGCTGCGCGCGGATCGCGGCGAGTCCGGCGCGGATCGGGACTGAGGTCGATCTGACGATGGCTGCAGCGAGGCGCCGCCAGAGCGGTCGCGCGGTGGATGGCATCCTGTTGCTGGACAAGCCGCGGGGGATCAGCTCGAACCGCGCGCTGCAGACCGCGCGCCGCCTGTTCGATGCGCGCAAGGCGGGGCACACCGGCAGCCTCGATCCACTGGCCACCGGCATGCTGCCGCTGTGCTTTGGCGAGGCGACCAAGATGTCCGGCTACCTGCTGGAGGCGGACAAGGAATACCTGGTCCGCGGCCGGCTCGGCCAGCGCAGCGACAGCGGCGACGCCGACGGCGAGATCATCGAAGAGCGCCCGGTGGCGGCCTTCGGCGATGCCGAGCTGGAGGCGGTGCTGGCGCGCTTTCGCGGCGCCATCGAGCAGGTGCCGCCGATGCATTCGGCGCTCAAGCGCGACGGCCAGCCGCTGTACAAGCTGGCGCGACGGGGCATCGAAGTGGCGCGCGAGCCGCGCCGGGTGCGCATCGATCTGCTCGAGTGCAGCGCGCGCGATGCACACAGCCTGAGCCTGCGGGTGCGCTGTTCGAAGGGCACTTACATCCGCAGTCTGGTGCAGGATATCGGCGAGGCGCTGGGCTGTGGTGCGCACGTCAGCGAGCTGCGGCGCAGCTATGTGGCGCCGTTTCGCGAGGTGCCGATGGTCGCGCTGGAAGAGCTGCGCGAGCTGGCCGGGGCCGGCGACGCGGCGGCGCTGGACGCGCGACTGCTGCCGGTGGATGCGGCGCTGCGCGACTGGCCGGCGGTGAATCTCAGCGCGTCGCTGGCGCAGAGCATCCGCCAGGGGCAGCCGATTCATCTCGGCGAGGCGCCGGACGCGCCGTACCTGCGCCTCTACCGCGAGGGCGGCGAGTTTGTCGGTCTCGGGCGCACACTGGAGGATGGCCGCATCGCCGCGAAGCGGCTGATGGCGGTCGCGGACGATTGAATTCGCGCACTCCCCGCGGGGCGTGAGCATACAGCCGCGGCGGCACGGGCCCGCTGCCGTCGGCGTTTATTGAGGGGCCACGGGTCGGCGCGTAGAATGCTGCGCGCTTTCTAGCAAATCGCTCACGGAGCAAGTTGAAACATGTCCAGTCTGACTGCTGAACAGAAAGCGGAAATCGTCAAGGAATATCAGGTCGACGCGACCGATACCGGATCGCCGGAAGTGCAGGTCGCCCTGCTGTCCGCGCGCATCACCCATCTCACCGGCCATTTCAAAGAGCACAAGCACGACCACCACTCGCGTCGTGGCCTGCTGCGCATGGTCAACCAGCGGCGCAAGCTGCTCGATTACCTGAAGGGCAAGGATCAGGGTCGCTATCAGAACCTGATTCAACGCCTCGGCCTGCGTCGCTAGGCGTTGGCGGGCCGGCGACTCTTGAAGCACCGGGCGCAAGGCATGACGACCGGCGAGAGCGTCTATCGATGAAGGGAACCGGGGCACTGCGCCCGCGGTTCCCTTCGTCGTTTTCAAGTCCGGTTCGGGCACATCGCCCGGACATCGGGCGCGGACTTGTCGGTAGTGAGGTCAACGGCAAGTCGAGCGGCGGCGGCGCGATGCGCGGCGCGCCGCATGGGGCGGCGCCACGGCGGCCGCACTCCGACAAATCAGCAATGGGGGCGACCCCCGGGAATTGGCAGTGAGCAAACACAGCAAGACTTTCCAGTACGGCGACTACCAAGTCACTCTCTCCACCGGCGACATCGCGCGCCAGGCCACCGGCGCGGTGATGGTCAGCATGGGCGACACCGAGGTGCTGGTCACCGTGGTCGGGCAGAAGGAGGCCGTGCCCGGTCGCCCGTTCTTCCCGCTGACGGTCAACTACCAGGAGCGCACCTACGCTGCCGGCAAGATTCCCGGCGGCTTCTTCAAGCGCGAAGGCCGTCCGGCGGAGTCCGAAACCCTGACCTGTCGCCTGATCGATCGCCCGATCCGCCCGCTGTTCCCCAAGGGCTTCATGAATGAGGTGCAGATCGTCGCCACGGTGATGTCGGTGGAGCCGGAAATCGATCCGGATATTCCGGCGCTGATCGGCACCTCCGCCGCGCTGGCCATCTCCGGCATCCCCTTCGCCGGGCCGATCGGCGCCGCGCGCGTCGGCTACAGCGACGGCGAATACCTGCTCAACCCGACCCGCTCGGCGCTGGAAAGCTCCGATCTGGATCTGGTCGTCGCCGGCACCGCCGGTGCCGTGCTGATGGTCGAATCCGAGGCCAATCTGCTCTCGGAAGAAGTGATGCTCGGCGCGGTGATGTTCGGTCACGAGCAGATGCAGGCGGCGATTGCGGCGATCAACGAACTGGCCGCCGAATGCGGCAAGCCGAAGTGGGACTGGCAGCCGGCGGAAAAGGACGAGTCGCTGGCCGCCGCGGTCGCCGAAAAGGCCACCGCCGGTCTCACCGAAGCCTATGCCATCGCCGAAAAGCAGGCCCGCCAGGAGGCGGTCGCCGAGCTGCGCAGCAGCGTGGTCGAAGCGCTGGCCGCCGCCGAGGGAGAAGAGGGCTGGAGTGGCGAAGAGGT
Source organism: uncultured Chromatiales bacterium (assembly GCA_965602395.1). Lineage (GTDB taxonomy): Bacteria > Pseudomonadota > Gammaproteobacteria > CBFCYW01 > CBFCYW01 > CBFCYW01. Next base: position 20,262 of record CBFCYW010000009.1, on the reverse strand, counting down.
CAAGGGTGCCTTCGGCGCGCTGGAGAAATCCATCGTCCGCGGCCGCATCATCGACGGCCAGCCGCGCATCGACGGCCGCGACACCGCCACGGTGCGCAGGATTTCGGTCGAGACCGGCCTGTTGCCGCGCACCCACGGCTCGGCGCTGTTCACCCGCGGCGAAACCCAGGCGATCGTCACCGCCACGCTGGGTACCGGGCGCGATTCGCAGATCATCGACGCGCTGCTCGGCGAGTACCGCGACGCCTTCATGCTGCACTACAACTTTCCGCCCTACTGCGTTGGTGAAACCGGCTTTATGGGCTCGCCAAAGCGCCGTGAAATCGGCCACGGCCGGCTCGCCCGGCGCGGTGTCGCGGCGGTGCTGCCGGATGCCGACGACTTCCCCTACACCATCCGCGTGGTTTCCGAGATCACCGAATCCAACGGCTCCAGCTCGATGGCCTCGGTGTGCGGCACCAGCCTGGCGCTGATGGATGCCGGCGTGCCGCTGAAGGCGCCGGTGGCCGGCATCGCCATGGGGCTGATCAAAGAGGACAACGGCTTCGCCGTGCTCACCGATATCCTCGGCGACGAGGACCACCTCGGCGACATGGATTTCAAGGTCGCCGGTAGCGAAACAGGCGTCACCGCCTTGCAGATGGATATCAAGATCGATGGCATCACCCGCGAGATCATGGAGCAGGCGCTGGCCCAGGCCCGCGATGGCCGGCTGCACATTCTCGGCGAGATGAACAAGGTGCTGGACGCGCCGCGCGCCGAGCTGTCCGCCTACGCGCCGCGCTTCATCACCGTCAAGATCGATCCGGAGAAGATCGCCGCGGTGATCGGCAAGGGCGGTTCGGTGATCCGCGCGATGACCGAAGAGACCGGTGCGACCATCGACATCGAGGACGACGGCACCATCAAGATCGCCTCCGCGGATCGCGAGGCCGGCGAGGAAGCCAGGCGCCGCATCGAGCAGATCACCGCCGATGTGGAAGTCGGTTCCGTGTACACCGGTCGCGTGGCGCGGATCATGGATTTTGGCGCCTTCGTCAACATCCTGCCCGGCAAGGACGGTCTGGTGCACATCTCGCAGATCTCCGAAGAGCGCGTGCAGAGCGTCTCCGACAAGCTCTCCGAGGGGCAGATGGTTACCGTCAAGGTGCTGGAAATCGACAAGCAGGGGCGCATCCGCCTGTCGATGAAGGCGGTCGAGCAGGGCGAGGCAGCGGCCACCTGACGGCCGCTGCGGTTCGGCGCCCGCGCGGGCGTCGGGCTCGCGCAGAGACGGCGCCTGGCGCTGCGAATCAGGGAGCCGTCGGCTCCCTTTTTCGTGTCGGCCCCCGCGGGGCGCTATCCATTCCGAGCAGGTGACAAGCGTGGCGGCAAGCGATGAAATGATCGACCAGCAGTGGATGCGGCGCGCCCTGCGGCTGGCCGCCTGTGGCGCACAGACTGGCGAGGTGCCGGTCGGTGCGCTGCTGGTGCGCGATGGCGAACAGCTCGCCGCCGGCTGGAACAGGCCGATCGGCGGCTGCGACCCCAGCGCCCACGCGGAGATCGAAGTGCTGCGCCGCGCCGCCGTCGGGCTGGGCAACTACCGCCTGCCGGGCAGCACGTTGTACGTCACTCTGGAGCCCTGCGTGATGTGCGTCGGCGCGCTGCTGCACGCGCGCGTCGAGCGCCTGGTGTACGGCGCCGCCGAGCCCAAGACCGGCGCCGTGTGCAGCGCTTTCGAGCTGCTCGGCTCGCCGCGCCACAACCACCGCGTGGCGGTGACCGGCGGCGTGCTGGAGGCCGAGTGCCGCGCCCAGCTGCAGTCATTTTTCGCGCGTCGCCGCGCCGAGCGACGCGCCGCCCGCGCCGCGCGCAGCGGCTGAGGTACGCATCATGTCGCCTGCTGCCCGCCCCCCGATTTGTCTCGCTTCAATGTGCCGTGCGCGGCCGTTGCAGACCCGGATTGCCGGATTCGCACTGCTGCTGGCGCTGCTGGCGAATCTCGGTGCGGCCCGGGCCGCGCCCAGTGCGGCCGAGCGTGCCGTGCTGGATAACTACGTGTCGAGCGGTGTCGAGCTGGAGCTGCAGGCGGTCTCCGAGCACGTCTACGTGGCCATCGGTGAGGCCGGCATCGCCACCGACAACGAGGGTTTCATCTCCAACGCCGCGGCGGTCGTCACCGCTGAGGGCATCGTGGTCTTCGATGCGCTCGGCACGCCGTCGCTGGCGCGCAGGTTCATCGAAGCGCTGCGCGAGATCAGCGATCAGCCCTTGGTGCGCGTCATCGCCAGCCACTACCACGCGGATCACATCTACGGCCTGCAGGTGTTTCAGCAGCTGGGCGCCGAGGTCTGGGCGCCGGCCGGTGTCGAAGCGTACCTGCGCTCGCCGCAGGCCGCGGAGCGGCTGGAGGAGCGGCGCTTCTCGCTGGAACCCTGGGTCGATGAGCGCACCCGGCTGGTCGAGCCGGATCGCTATCTGACCGAGGATCAGCACTTCTCCCTCGGCGGTGTCGATTTTCAAGTCAGCCTGCTCGGCAGCGCCCACTCGGAGGGCGATCTGGCGATGATCGTGCAGCCGGATCGGGTGCTGATTTCCGGCGATATCATCTTCGAGGGCCGCGTGCCCTACGTCGGCAATGCCAACACCCGCAATTGGCTCGACACCTTGCAGGCGCTGGAGACCACGGATCTGGCCGCACTGGTGCCGGGTCACGGCCCGCTGGCCAGCGATCCCAACGCTGCGCTGTCGCTGACGCGCCGCTATCTGGCCCGCCTGCGCGAGGTGATGGGGCTGGCGGTCGACGAGCTGCAATCCTTCGACGAGGCCTTCGCCGATGCCGATTGGAGCGAGTTCGAACACCTGCCCGCCTTCGAGTTCGCCCACCGCCGCAACGCCTATCAGGTCTACCTGTCGATGGAGGCTGAGGCGCTGCTCGAGTAGCGCCGACAGGCCGACGCCTCTCTTTGTCGGCGCCCTTTGCCGACGATCTCCCACCGGACAAGCGCTTACGGCGCTTGCCGCTCCCACGCGCCGCTTGCGCGGATGGCCGATCAGCAGGCCGGCGCGCTGCCGGGCCGATCTGGCCGATTGTCTCTGCCCTGAAATCCGCTCCGTTGCCGACGCCATTGCCCATTGCGGATGCCGGCCCGGACTGGCGGCGGCGTGCGCGCAATAAACCCCCGCAGCGCTCAAGTCGTGTCGCCGGGTGCCGTTGACTGGGCTCGAAGGTCAGCAGGAAAGCGCTAAGGAATGCTTACCGTATGCCGCTACGGCAGCTAAGTACGTTCTGCAGCGCGGATTTTTCGCTTTTCAACAGCTTCCGCCTGTGGGCCGAAATCTTTATAGCTGGTCGTGAATCTGTAGGAGTTTCGATAATGGCAAATATCCTGGCGGTGGATGATTCTGCCTCGTTGCGCCAGATGGTGGCGTTCACGTTGAAGAGCGCAGGACACAACGTGACCGAGGCGGCGGACGGCCAGCAGGGCTTGAACGCGGCGCGCACCACCCAGTTCGATCTGGTCATCACCGACGTCAACATGCCGGTGATGGATGGCATCAGCCTGATCCGCGAGCTGCGCGGCCTGCCCAATTACAAGGGTACGCCGCTGCTGATGCTGACCACCGAGTCGGCCGCGGACAAGAAGCAGCTGGGCAAAAATGCCGGCGCCACCGGCTGGATCGTCAAGCCCTTCAATCCGGACAAGCTGCTGAGCGTGATCGGCCGCGTGCTGGGCTAGCCCATGAGCATCGATATGTCCCAGTTCCTCGACGTATTCTACGAGGAGAGCTTCGAGGGGCTGGAGGTGATGGAATCCGGTCTGCTGGAGATGACGCCCGGTGAAGTCGACGACGACACCATCAATGCCATCTTCCGCGCCGCGCATTCGATCAAAGGTGGCAGCGGCACTTTCGGGCTGACTGCGGTGGCCGATTTCACCCACGTGATGGAGACGCTGCTCGATCAGATGCGCGCCGGCCAGCGCGAGGTGAGCAACGCAGCTACCGACGTGCTGCTGCGCTCGGTGGACTGCCTGCGCGAGATGCTGGAGAGCTGCCGCGATGGCGGCGATCTGGACAGCCAGCGGGTCAGCGCGCTGCAGCAGGAGCTGGAGGCGCAGCTGGCGGGCTCGTCGCCAGAGCCGGGGGATGAATCCGCGGCCGTTGCGGACAGCGCCGCCGACACGGACAGCGCCGCGCAGGCTGGCGTCGGCGCTGGCTGGCGCATTCAATTCCGCCCGCATCGGCATCTGTTCTCCACCGGCAATGACCCGCTGCGCCTGTTCCGCGAGCTGCGCGGACTCGGCGAGCTGGATGTGCTCGCCAATGGCGATGAGCTGCGCGATCTGGCGCTGATCGATCCCGAGGAGTGCTACCTGAGCTGGACGCTGACCTTGCGCGGCGCGGTCGATGAGGCCGAGCTGCGCGAGGTTTTCGAGTGGGTGGAGGACGACTGCGAGCTGCGCATCGAGGCGCTGTCCGGCCTGCCGGCCGAAGCGCAGCCGCAGCCCCGCTCGGATCAGGCGGCGAAAGCGGATTCGCAGGCAGGTGGGGCCCCGTCGGCAGCAGCGGCCGGATCGACCGGCAAGGCCGCTGGCGATGCGCCAGAAGCGACCGCTGCCAGCGCTGGCAATCATCCGCCGAAGGCTATCGCCGCGCCCGCGAGCGCCGACAAATCAGTGCCGCGCGCCAAGGCCAAGGCCAAGGAGAGCGCCTCGATTCGCGTCGGCACGGATAAGGTCGATCAGCTGATCAACCTGGTCGGCGAGCTGGTGATCACCCAGTCGATGCTCGGCCAGATCGGCGAAGACTTTCAAATGGACAAGCTGGAGCAGCTGCGCGATGGCCTGACCCAGTTCGAGCGCAATACCCGCGAGCTGCAGGAGAGCGTGATGCGCATCCGCATGATGCCCATCAGCTTCGCCTTCAACCGCTTCCCGCGGATGGTTCGCGACGTCTCCGGCAAGCTCGGCAAACAGGTTGAGCTGACCATGAGCGGCGAGGGCACCGAGGTCGACAAGACCGTCATGGAGAAGATCGGTGACCCGCTGGTGCATCTGGTGCGCAACGCGGTCGATCACGGCATCGAACGCCCCGAGGATCGCCGCGCGGCGGGCAAGCCCGAGTGTGGTTCGGTGCATCTCAACGCCTATCACCGCGGCGGCAATATCGTCATTGAGATCGCCGATGACGGCGCCGGGCTCAATCGCGACAAGCTGATCTCCAAGGCCGTGGACAAAGGCCTGCTCAGCGCTGTGGAAGGGGCGCGGATGTCTGACGAGGAGGCCTACGGGCTGATCTTCCGCGCCGGCTTTTCCACCGCCGATGAGGTTAGCGATCTGTCCGGCCGCGGCGTCGGCATGGATGTGGTGCGCAGCAATATCCGCGACCTCGGCGGCTCGGTGGAGATCGCCAGCGAGCCGGGCCGCGGCAGCAGCATCACCATCCGCCTGCCGCTGACCCTGGCGATCCTCGACGGGCAGACGGTGGCGGTCGGCGAAGAGACCTACATCGTGCCGCTGGTGTCGATTATCGAATCGATTCAGGTCACGCCCGAGATGGTCAACATGGTCGCCGGGCGCGGCGAGACGCTGAAGTTGCGCAACCAGTATCTGCCGATCGTGCGCCTGCACGACGTGTTCGGCATCGAGTCGGCGCGCGCCACGCGGCTGGAAGAGGGGCTGCTGGTGGTGGTCGAGACCCAGTGCGGCCAACGCGGCCTGTTTATCGACGAGCTGCTCGGCCAGCAGCAGGTGGTGATCAAGTCACTGGAGGCCAACTACCGGCGCGTCGATGGCATCTCCGGGGCGACCATCCTCGGCGATGGCTCGGTGGCACTGATCCTCGATATCCCCGATCTGGTGCGCCTGGCCAGCCAGCAGACTGGCCAAGATACGGCGCTGCGCCACAGCGCCTGACCCGAACCCGGAGACATTGCGATGAGCGAATCGGCACAGGCGGCACAGGTCGATGAGGTCGGCGAAGAGCTGGCCGTCGACGATCACCACCAGTACCTGACCTTCTACCTCGCCGGCGAAATCTACGCCGTGGATATTCTGCAAGTGGAGGAGATCCGCGGCTGGAATGGCGCCACGCGGGTGCCTAACCAGCCGCCGCACGTCAAGGGTGTGGTCAATCTGCGCGGCGCCATCGTGCCGGTGCTCGATCTGCGCGATCGCTTTGCCCTGTCGCGCCAGGACTACACCGAGGACACGGTGGTCATCGTGCTGCGCTTCGAAGAGCCCAGCGGCGGCGCCAGTCGGGTGATGGGGGTGATCGTCGATGCGGTTTCCGACGTCGTCGATGCCACGCCGCGGGATGTCAGCTCGACCCCGGATTTCGGCTCGCGACTGGATACCCGCTTCATCTGCGGGCTGGCCACGGTCGCCGACAGCATGGTCATGCTGCTCGATGTCGCCGCGCTGCTCGGTGAAGAGCGCAAGCTGGCAGGAGATCACGACTAGCGTCTGTATCGGCGGCGTTGAAAGCGCTGGCGTGAGGCATGGCCCTGGCTGTCGATGTCGATTGTGCCGTCGGCAGAGCTATTGCGCGGGCCGCTGAGTCGGGCAGTAAAGCGGGCGCTGCACCCCTTGGGTGCGGCGCCTTTTTATGTGCCGAAAAAGTGCCGGGTTTGGCCTCGCTGGAGTGTCAAGCATCGCCGGGGCCGGCCGATAGCGAGGGCAGCCAAGACAGGCCGGGCGACGGCCGGCACTCGCAACTGGAGGTCTCATGAAGATCAACACACCGGTCACGGATAAACAGCTCCACATGGAAGACGGGACGATCCTGGTATCCAAGACCGACCGCAAGGGCATCATTACCTACTGCAATCGCAACTTCATCGAGATCAGCGGTTTCAGCGAATCCGAATTGATCGGCAAGAACCACAATCTGGTTCGCCACCCGGACATGCCGCCGGAGGCCTTTCAGGATCTCTGGGATACCGTACATGCCGGCAAGCCCTGGTCCGGGATCGTCAAGAATCGCTGCAAGAACGGCGATTTTTACTGGGTTTACGCCAACGTGTCTCCGGTGCGTCGTGGCGGCGAAATCGTCGAATACATCTCGGTGCGCAGCAAGCCCAGCGAGACCCAGATCCGCGACGCCGAAGCGCTCTACGAGAAGCTCCGCGCCGGCCAGGTATCGCTCAAGCCCGGGCGCATCGCAGCGGCGCGGGCGCGGCTGAAATCGATGCGCATCTGGCACAAGCTCGGCGCCACCTTCGCGCTGCTTGCCACGCTCGCCTGCCTGGCCTGGGGGGTGATGCTGGCGGGGCTGGATTCGCTCTCCGACAGCATGCTGATGGCCAACAATGACCGCATGGCTGCGCAGGCCATCGGCGAGGTGAATCACGGCGTTTCCGAGAGCCGTCTGATCCTGCGCGATCTGGCCGACGTCAGCGCTGATGAGGCCTTGAGGACGCGCGCAGTCAGCGCTCTGAACACACAGATCGCCACTATCACCGATGGTCTCTCCGCGCTTGGCAGCAGCGATCTGCAGGGCGAGGAGCTGAGCGCCAGACGCGACTATCACGACAGTCACAGAGCCTATCTCGAACAGCTGCTGCAGCCGCTGCTGAGCAGCCTGCGCGGCGCCGATGGCACGACCGCGGGCGCGGTGCTGGAGCAGTTGCCGGCACACGTCGAGCGGATGGAAAAGGCGCGCCTGCATCTGGGCGAGGTGCAGGCCGCGGTATCCGCACAGGAGAGCGAGGCTGCACTGGCCGCCTACGAGCGCGCCCGCTGGCAGTCACAATGGATGCTCGGCATCGGCCTGCTGTTGTCCGCGGCGCTGTTGACGCTGCTGCTGCGGCGCATCCTGCAGCGCTTGGACTACGCCCACCAGAAGCTGCTTGAAATGGCCGAGGGCAACTACTTCGACTGGGTCGAATTCGGCCATCTCGACGAGCTGGGCAGGGTGTTGCAGTCGCTCAAATCGTTGCAGATCAACCTTGGCTTCGACGTCATGGACGCCCGCGAGCAGCAGTTCGCCGCCACCCGCGTGCGCCAGGCGCTGGATAACGTCAGCGCCTCGGTGATGGTTGCCGACCCGGAAAACAACATCATTTATCTCAATGATTCAGTGCGGCAATTGTTCCTCACTGCCCAGGAGGACATCCGCAAGGAATTGCCGAATTTCGATGCCACGCAGCTGATTGGCGGCAATATCGACCAGTTTCACAAGAATCCGGCCCACCAGCGCAGCCTGCTGGAGCGCCTCAGCGGCCGCCACGAGGCCGGCTTCCCGATCGGTGGTCGCACCATGCACTTTGTCGCCAACCCGGTGCTCGGCGATCACGGCGAGCGGCTGGGTACGGTGGTCGAATGGCAGGATCGCACCGAAGAGGTGGCGATCGAAGAGGAGCTTTCCGCGCTGGTCAGCGCCGCTCGCGAGGGCGATCTGTCGCAGCGCGCCGGCACCGATAACCGCAACGAGTTCCTGCAGCGCATGTCCGAGGGCATCAACGTGATGCTCGATACGGTTTCGAAGGTGTTCGCCGACGTTGAGCGCACCATGTCGGCGATCGCCGGCGGCGATCTGACGCGCAATATCGAAGGCGACTACAGCGGCGTCTATGCCGAGTTGCAGAAGAGCGTCAACGAGACCATCGCCAACCTCGAACACACCGTGGGGCAGATCAACGATGCCTCCGACGTTATCAGCACGGCTGCCACCGAGATCGTCAGCGGCAACAACAACCTCTCCGCGCGCACCGAGCAGCAGGCCTCGAGCCTGGAGGAAACGGCGTCGAGCATGGAGCAGCTGACCAGTACGGTGAAGAACAACGCCGACAACGCCCAGCAGGCCGATCAGCTGGCGGCCGGCGCGCGGCAGACCGCGGAGAAGGGTGGCGAAGTGGTCGGGCGCGCGGTGACCGCGATGGGTGAGATCAGTACATCCAGCGGCAAGATCGCCGAGATTATCGGTGTGATCGACGAAATTGCCTTCCAGACCAACCTGCTGGCGCTGAACGCCAGCGTCGAAGCGGCGCGCGCCGGTGAGCAGGGCCGCGGCTTCGCGGTGGTGGCCACCGAGGTGCGCAATCTGGCGCAGCGCTCGGCGACCGCGGCGAAGGAAATCAAGGATCTGATTCAGGATTCGGTGGGCAAGGTGGAGGCCGGCACGGCGCTGGTGAACGAATCCGGCGAGACCCTCGACGAGATCGTCTCCAGCGTGAAAAAGGTCGGCGATATCGTCAATGAGATCGCCGCGGCGAGCGCCGAGCAGACGGCGGGCATCGAGCAGGTGAACCGCGCGGTGTCGAGCATGGATGAGACCACCCAGCAGAACGCGGCGCTGGCGGAGCAGACCTCGGCGGCCTCGGCGTCGATGAGCGAGAAGGCCTCGCAGCTGATGGAGGTGGTCAGGGTGTTTGCCCTCAGTGGCCGCCAGGGCGCCGCCCCCGGCAAGCCATCGGCAGGGGGCGCTGCCACTGCCCGTGCACCCGCGGCGTCGGCTCAGTCTTTCAGCCCGCCGGCGCCGCGACCTGCGCCGGCCGCCCGGCCGAAACCGGCCGCGCCCGCACCGGCCGCGCGAGCGATGCCTCGAGTGGCGGATGACGACTCCGAGTGGGAAGAATTCTGAATGCTGCGGGCGGGTGCGCTGCACCCGGCTGTTCACTACCCGTTCACCGCGTATGCCCTGTAACCCGAAGGGCCGCAACACATGGCGATAGAGATGGAAAAACTACTCTCAGGATTTCGTATTCGCAGCCAGTTGTATATGGCAGCTGTGCTGATGTTGTTGATGTTTGCCGCTGCCAGTGGCTGGTCGGTAATGGCACACGGCGAGAAACTGCTCGATGACCGCAAGCAGACGACGCGCAGCCTGGTCGAATCGGCGCACGGCGTGCTCGCCCGCCTGCAGGCCGGGGTCGAGCGCGGCGAGATGTCGCTGGCCGAGGCCCAGTCGCGGGCGCGCGATATCGTCGCCGGCATGCGCTACGCGGATGGCGAGTATTTCTGGCTCAACGACATGCAGCCGCGGATGGTGATGCACCCGGCCAAACCGGAGCTCAACGGCACCGATCTGAGTGAGATCACCGACCCCAATGGCAAGGCGCTGTTCGTCGAATTCGTGCGCGTGGTGGATGAGGGTGGCGAGGGCTTTGTCGACTACCAGTGGGCGCGCGCAGAATCGCAGGAGCCGGTCGACAAAATCAGCTACGTCAAAGGCTTCCAGCCCTGGGGCTGGATCATCGGCTCGGGGCTGTACGTTGACGACGTGGCCGTCATGGTGCGCGCAGAGGCGTTGCAGATCTTCATCGAATGGCTGTGCATTGCCGCTCTGGCGCTGCTGGTATTTCACCTCGTCAGCCGACGCGTGGTTCTTGGTGTCGCCGAGGCTTCGGCATTGACCGGCCGCATGGCGCGCGGTGATTTCAGCGGTGCCGTCAGCGGTGGCGGCCGCGACGAGATCGGCGAATTGCTCAGCGCCCTGGGCGCGATGCAGAAGCAGCTGAAAGCGCGGCTGGATCGCGACGCCAAGGTGGCCGCGGAAAACGCTCGCGTACGCCAGGCGCTGGATAAGGCCAGCACCAACGTGATGCTGGCGGATGTAGACAACAACATCATCTATCTCAACCAGGCGGCGCAGCGCTTGTTCAGCGAAGCCGAGGAAGACCTGCGGCGCGATATCCCCGGCTTCGAGGCCGGCAAGCTGGTGGGTGCCAGCATCGATCGCTTCCACAAGAATCCGTCGCATCAGCAGCAGATGCTGGCGCGGCTCAATGGCGCTCATCACTCGGGCTTTGAAGTGGGCGGGCGCAACATGCGTTTTGTCGCCAACCCGGTGCTGGATGAGCAGGGCGAGCGACTGGGCACGGTGGTCGAGTGGGAGGATCGCACCGCCGAAGTGGCGATCGAGCGCGAGATCGAATCGCTGGTGGCGGCGGCGCGCAGCGGACGCCTCGGCGAGCGCGCCGATCTGAATGGGAAGGATGGCTTCTTCCTGACCCTCTCGGAAGGCATCAACGCGCTGCTGGACACGGTCGGCGGCGTGTTCGACGACATCGGTGCGGTGATGGCCGGGCTGGCCAGGGGTGATCTGACCAGAACCATGCACGGCGACTACGACGGCCAGTACGGCGAGCTGAAAGGCAACGTCAACGACACCGTGCGCAATCTGGAGAAGATCGTCGGCGACATCCGCAACGCCACCGAGGTGATCGGCAGCGGCGCCACCGAGATCGTCAACGGCAACAACAACCTCTCCGCGCGCACCGAGCAGCAGGCCTCGAGCCTGGAGGAAACGGCGTCGAGCATGGAGCAGCTGACCAGTACGGTGAAGAACAACGCCGACAACGCCCAGCAGGCCGATCAGCTGGCGGCCGGCGCGCGGCAGACCGCGGAGAAGGGTGGCGAAGTGGTCGGGCGCGCGGTGACCGCGATGGGTGAGATCAGTACATCCAGCGGCAAGATCGCCGAGATTATCGGTGTGATCGACGAAATTGCCTTCCAGACCAACCTGCTGGCGCTGAACGCCAGCGTCGAAGCGGCGCGCGCCGGTGAGCAGGGCCGCGGCTTCGCGGTGGTGGCCACCGAGGTGCGCAATCTGGCGCAGCGCTCGGCGACCGCGGCGAAGGAAATCAAGGATCTGATTCAGGATTCGGTGGGCAAGGTGGAGGCCGGCACGGCGCTGGTGAACGAATCCGGCGAGACCCTCGACGAGATCGTCTCCAGCGTGAAAAAGGTCGGCGATATCGTCAATGAGATCGCCGCGGCGAGCGCCGAGCAGACGGCGGGCATCGAGCAGGTGAACCGCGCGGTGTCGAGCATGGATGAGACCACCCAGCAGAACGCGGCGCTGGCGGAGCAGACCTCGGCGGCCTCGGCGTCGATGAGCGAGAAGGCGCTGGAGATGTCGGAGCTGGTGCGCTTTTTCCAGACCGAGGGTGGCGCTGATTCGGCGCGTGCCTCGGGCGGCAGGGCGCGGTGAGCCAGAGAGCGGTGAGCCAAAGAGCGGTGAGCCAGAGAGCGGTGAGCCAGCGCGCCGGATTTCGCCGCCGGACTACCCGGGCAACCCGCCTGCGAGCGGGGCGAGTGGCTCAACGGGCGGGCAGTCGGGGCTTGTCAGTGCGTCGTCGTCCGGCTCGAAAAGTAAAGCGCGCAGCGCCGGTAGCGGCGTCGCCAGATATCCGAATCAGCCGATGACAAGTCAGGAGCCAAGCATGCACAAGTCCGCCAGAGAAAAAGATTCGCCGAGCCGGGCGGAGGGCGCCGGACAGTACCTCAGCTTCACGCTGGATGGTGAGCACTACGGCGTCGACATTCTCAAGGTGCAGGAGATCCGCGGCTGGGAGGCGGTGCGCGAGATCCCCGAAACCCCGGCGTTCATCAAGGGAGTGCTCGATTTGCGTGGTTGCATCGTGCCGATCGTCGATCTGCGCCAGCGCTTTCGCATGGCTGGCGCCGACTATTCGCCGACCACGGTGATCGTGGTGCTGTCGGTGGGCGGTACCGAGTGCTCGCAGCTGGTCGGCGCGGTGGTCGATGGCGTCTCCGACGTGCTCGACGTGCAGGCCGCCGAGCTGCGCCAGGCGCCGAGCTTCGGCGCGCGCATCAACACTCGCTACATGCGCGGCATGCTCAAGCGCGAGGAGCGCATGATCATCCTGCTGGATGTCGATCGGCTGTTTGACCACGAGCAGCTCAGCGAGCTGGAAAGGATTGCCTGATCACCATGCGCCGGATTGCCGTCATCAATCAGAAGGGCGGCGTGGGCAAGACCACGCTGACCGCCAACCTGGCCCACGCGCTGACGCTACAGGGACAGTCCGTCACCGCCATCGACATGGACCCGCAGGGCCACCTGGGCAGCAGTCTGGGTGCCGCGGAGGCGGACACCGGCATCGATGTGGTGCTCGCCGGCGATGCCACGCTCGCCGAGCAGCGCCAGACCCTGCGCCAGGGTTTTGATCTGATTCCCGCCGGGCTGCGCCTGTCGGCCATCGAGCGCCAGCGCGAGCACGGCATGCGCTCCGCGCAGCGTTTGCGCGCCGCTCTCGACGACGAATTGAGCGCCGACGGTGACGGCATCCTGCTGATCGACTGCCCGCCTTCGGCCGGACTGCTGATCGCCGATGCCCTGTACAGCGTCGACGAGGTGCTGATTCCGGTGTGCGGTGATTATCTGGCGCTGAAGGGCCTGAGCAGCATGCTGCACACCGTGCGCCGCTTCGAAGGCCACATGCAGCGCTCGCTGCGCCGCTGGATCGCCCTCAACCGATTTGTTCAGCGCCGCCGTCTCGCCGGCGAAGTGCGCAGCAAACTGCTCGGCCACTTCCGCAACAGCCTGCTGCGCACCGAAGTGCGCGAGGCGGCGGTGCTGGCCGAGTGCCCCGGCGCGGGCTGCACCATTTTTGAGTATCGGCGCAGTTCCCCCGCCGCCGCCGAGATTTTTGCCCTGGCCGGTGATCTGCTGGCTGGCCGCACCCTACAGGAGTGAGCGACGTGAGCAAGCAAACCAAGCCGACATCCGGGCGCCGCAACAGCGGCCAGATTATCCGCGACGATCCGCTCGCCTGGCTCACCGAGGAGCCTCAGATGGAATCGTCTCCGCCGCCGCCGGCCGATTCGCCCGAAGCGGCGAAAGCGCCAGCCGCTGACGCTGTTGCAGCCGCAACCGCCGAGCCGGATGGCGGCGAGGGCTGGGGCCTGTTCGATGCCGGCGCGACGGATGGCGGCGCGGCGCAACAGGCTGCATCGCCGGCGCCGAGCGCCGCGGCGGACAGTGGCGCGCAGGCCGATGAGGCAGGTGAGGGCTGGGGCCTGTTCGATGCCGGCGCGGCGGATGGCGGCGCGGCGCAGCAGGCTGCATCGCCGGCGCCGAGCGCAGTTGCGGACAACGATGCGCCGGCCGATGAGGCGGGCGAGGGCTGGGGTCTTTTCGATGCCGGGGCCGCGACCGAAGTTGCCGAAACGGAAGTTGCCGAAACGGCGCAAGACGAGCAGGACGCCGACGGTAGCTGGGGTCTGTTCGCTGGGCCGCAGGATGCGCAGCGGGTGGAGCTCGGCAGCAGCCTGACGTTCACCGATGTTGCCACCTGCCACCAGCAGCTGCTGGCGGCCGCGGAGCGCGGCTCGGTGAGTGTCGATGGCGGTGCCGTGGAGCGCGTCGATGCCGCCGGCCTGCAGTTGCTCTGCGCATTGCAGCGCAGTGAGCGGAACAACGGCCGCGCCCTGCATTGGGTCGATGCCTCCGCAACCCTGCGCGGCGGCGCGGCCGATCTGGGCCTGATCGCAGACCTGGGCCTGACCGCGGCGGCCGGCTCTGCGGCCAATTCTGCGGCCAGCTCTACGGGGAGGGCGGCGTGACCGTGTCCCGCAGCACGCCGATCGATGGCGGTGGATTTGCGCTGCCCGAGCACCTGCGCGGCGCGCACCCGCCGCTGGATTGGAATGTGGTTCACGAGGCGGCGCGGCTGGTGGATCTGGGCAGCGCGCAGATCCAACAGGCGCTGGCCGATGGTGATCGGCAGATGAGCGAGCTGAGCAGTGCTTTCGTGGCGCTGGCCGCGCGCCTGCATGCGAGCGCCGATGGGGCCACGGATGCCGAACTGCTCGCCGATGTGCAGCGCGCGATGATGGCGATGCAGTTCTACGACCGCATGGCTCAGCGTCTGACGCATGTTGGCAGCAGCCTTGAGGGGCTGTCCGAGCTGTTGCTCGACGAACAGCGCTACGTTGATCCCGGCCAATGGAGTGCGCTGCACGAGCGGATCAAATCCAGCTACAGCACCCGCGAGGAGGCCGAGCTGTTCGCCGCCGCCGAAGCCGGTGCCAGCGGTGCGACGCTGATTCGAAATGCCGGCGGTGGCGACGCCGCTGACGATGATGACATCGAGTTTTTCTAGCCGGAGATTCGCTCGTGCCGCGTGCGTCGGGCGGTTTTTCTGGCGATCTGGTTGGGGCGGCGCGCGGCGCCAAACCCCGCACACGGGATAGGTATGGGTATGACCGCAGCAGGATCAAAAGAGCGTGAGTTTGAGTTCACGCGGCGCGATTTCGAGTTTCTCAAGCGCGTCTCCAATGAACACACGGGGATTGTCGTCAGCGACGACAAGTTCGACATGTTCTACGCGCGCCTGTCGCGGCGCGTGCGTCGCTTGGGTCTGCACAGTTTCAAGCAGTATTGCGAGCTGGTGCGCGAGCAGCCGGAGCAGGAACTGGGCGAGCTGATCAACGCGGTGACGACTAATCTGACCGCCTTTTTCCGCGAGAACCATCATTTCGAGTTTCTCCGTCAGCAGCTGATCCCGGAATTCACCGCGGGCGCCCACGGCGGTGAGCTGAACTGCTGGAGTGCCGGCTGTTCCACCGGCGAGGAGCCCTATTCGCTGGCGATGACCCTGAGCGAGTCACTGCCGGCCGGCTGGCGCGCGCAGATCCTCGCCACCGATATCGATTCCAATGTGCTGGCCACTGCGGCTGCCGGGGTTTATCGCCAGGAGCGGATCGCCGGCATCGACCAGCAGCGCATGCGCCGCTACTTCCAGCGCGGCACCGGCAGCCACGAAGGGCAGGTGCGTGCCAAGGCCGAGCTGCGGCAGATGATCAGTTTTTCGCAGCTGAATCTGATGGGGCAGAACTGGCCGGTGCAGGGGCCGCTGGATTTCATCTTCTGTCGCAACGTGCTGATCTATTTTGATCGCGAGACCAAGCAGCGCCTGGCACAGGGTTATGCCCGCCTGCTGCGGCCGGGGGGATATCTGTTTATCGGCCATTCGGAGTCACTGTTTCGGCTCTGCGATGATTTTCGCTTAATCGGCAATACGATCTATCAGAAGGTGAGTTGAATATGGGGCGTGGTGAAGAATCGAACAGGGGGCGGCTGGCAGCAGCACTCCCCGGCTTCGGACACATCAATCGTTACTGGGATCGCGAGCGCGACCAGGCGATGGCCAAGATTCTGCCCGGTGAGTATTACGTCACCACCGGTGATGAGCTGATCGGCACGGTGCTCGGTTCCTGTGTCTCGGCCTGTGTGCGCGATCGCCTGTTCGGCATCGGCGGCATGAATCATTTCATGTTGCCGATGAATCGCGAAGACGGCGGCGGCTGGGGCGGGCGCGAGCTGATCAGCAGCGCGACCCGCTACGGCAACTACGCCATGGAGCACATGATCAACGACATCCTCAAGCACGGCGCGGTGCGCAGCAATCTGGAGGTCAAGCTGTTCGGTGGCGCGCGCATCATCGCCGGCATGTCGGACGTCGGCCAGCGCAACATAGAATTCGTGCGCGATTACCTGCGAGTGGAGAACTTGAACCTGGTGGCAGAGGATCTCGGCGGCATTTATCCGCGCAAGATCGTCTACGAACCGCGCACCGGCAAGGTGCAGCTCAAGCGCCTGCACAGCCCGAACAACGATCGCATCGTCAAGCGCGAAACCCGCTACAGCGAGACCCTGGGCAAAGACGATGTGGCCGGCGACATCGAGCTGTTTACGGACTGAAAACCGACCAGGGACCGACAATATGACCAGCAAGATTCGCGTGCTCGTGGTGGATGACTCGGCGCTGGTGCGCAAGCTGCTCAGCCAGTTGCTGGAGAGCGAGGGCGATATCGAAGTGGTCGGTACCGCCCACGACCCCTACATGGCGCGCGACAAGATCAAAGCGCTCAACCCGGATGTGCTGACCCTGGATGTGGAGATGCCGAAGATGGACGGGGTCAGTTTTCTGCGCAATCTGATGCGCCTGCGGCCGATGCCGGTGGTGATGGTCTCGACCCTCACCGAAGGCGGCGCCGACACCACCCTGCAGGCAATGGAGCTGGGCGCAGTGGATTACGTGACCAAGCCGAAGCTGGATTTTTCCCACCGCATCGAGGATTACGCGCGCGAGATCATCGACAAGGTGCGCATCGCCAGCCGTGCCAGGGTGCGCCCGCTGGATGCGACGCGCACGGCGCCGCGCGCCACCGCGCCGCGTCGCAGCGCTGCCCGGGGCCTGACCACCACCGACAAAATCATCGCCATCGGCGCCTCCACCGGCGGCACGGAAGCGATCCGTGAAGTGCTCGAACGGCTGCCGCCGGACGTGCCCGGAATCGTTATCGCCCAGCATATCCCGCCGGGCTTTTCGATGCGTTTTGCCCAGCGGCTCAACGGCGGCTGTGCGCTGACGGTCAAAGAGGCCGCGCACGGCGATCAGGTGTTGCCGGGGCATGCTTACGTGGCTCCCGGCGATCGCCATCTGCGTCTGGCGCGCAGCGGTGCGCGCTACTACTGCGAGCTGGATGACGGCGAACCGGTCAATCGCCACAAGCCCTCGGTGGACGTGCTGTTCGACTCGGTGGCGGCGCGTGCCGGCGCCAATGCCCTGGGGGTAATCCTCACCGGTATGGGCGACGATGGTGCCGCGGGACTGGTGCGCATGCACCAGTGCGGTGCGCCGACCATCGCCCAGGATGAGAAGACATCGGTGGTCTGGGGCATGCCCGGAGAAGCGGTCAGGCAGGGCGGCGTGGATCGCGTGATCGGCATCGAGCGCATCGCTGACGAGATTCTCGGCACCTTCCATTGACGCCGCCGGCCGGCCGGCCCGATGCGGCTGCTCGATGCAGCCGCGCCATCATCCTGCAATTGCCTGTAAAGCCCCTCGCAAGAGGTTGGTGCAACTGCCACATCCTCTGCGACCCAATGAGCCGGAGCATCGGCTGGCTGTGTGGATGCGCAACCTCTGCAAAAAGCCGGCGGGCGCTTGGCAAGCGCTTGAAAAATGCTGCCGAAGTAGCTGACGCAAGGCAAAAAAAGAGAAAAAGGACGGCTTCAGAAAAACGCTGAGCGAGCCATTTTTTTAGCTCGCAGCGGCAAGGCGGATCGTTTTCCAGCAGTCATAGCGCCCGGGTCGCCCGCTATCGAGCAGCTGAGCAAGCCCCGATCTGATCATCATTTGCCCCTCCGCACGCCACCGTCGCGGCGGCTTTTGCGACGGCGGGCTGGCGTTTGGCAGAGGGCGTTTCGGCGCGCACTGCGGCAGAATAACGCGCCCGCTTCCGCCACCCGGAGCCCGATGTGCACCCTGTCCACATTCGTCGCTGCGCGCCCGTTGCGCACACAGATCTGCACCCCAATCCAGTGCTCGCCCGGGTGTTTGCCGCGCGCGGCATCCAGACCCCGGCCGAGCTGGACGCCCGGCTCGCCGCGCTGCAACCCCCCGCGGCGCTCGCTGGATTGGCGGTGGCGACCGATCTGCTCGCCCGCGCGCTGGCCGAGCAATGGCGGATTCTGCTGGTCGGCGATTACGACGCCGACGGCGCCACCAGCACCGCGCTGGCGGTGCATGCACTGCGCGCGATGGCTGCGAACAGCGTCGATTATCTGGTGCCAAACCGCTTCGAATACGGCTACGGACTGACACCGGAAATCGTCGCCGTCGCCGCCGCGCGCGATCCGCAGCTGATCGTCACCGTCGACAACGGCATCGCCAGCGTCGAGGGCGTCGTGGCTGCGCGCGCGGCGGGCATCCGCGTGCTGATCACCGATCACCACCTGCCCGGCCGCGAGCTGCCGGCGGCGGATGCGATCGTCAACCCGAACGCGCCGGGTTGCGCTTTTCCCAGCAAGTCGCTGGCCGGGGTGGGGGTGATTTTTTACGTGCTTTCGGCGCTGCGCGCGCGGCTGCGCGATACCGGCTGGTTCGCCGCGCGCGGGATCGCCGAGCCGAACATGGCCGACTATCTGGATCTGGTCGCACTGGGCACGGTGGCCGACGTGGTGCCGCTGGATCGAAACAACCGCGTGCTGGTCGAGCAGGGGCTGCGGCGCATGCGCGCCGGCCGCGCGCGGCCGGGCATCGCGGCGCTGTTCGAGGTCGGCCGGCGTTCGCCGAGCCGCGCGGTGGCCAGCGATCTGGGCTTCGCCATCGGCCCGCGGCTGAACGCGGCCGGGCGGCTGGACGACATGTCGCTGGGCATCGAGTGCCTGCTCGCCGAGCGGCTCGACGCTGCGCGGGCGATGGCCGCGGAGCTGGACGCACTCAACCGCGAGCGTCGCGAGATCGAGGCCGGCATGCGCGCCGAGGCGATGGCCGCGGTGGCGCAGCTGGTCGGCGAACTGGACGGCAACCTGCCGGCGGCGCTGTGCGTACATCGCGAGGACTGGCACCAGGGGGTGATCGGCATCGTCGCCGGGCGGGTGAAAGAGGCGCTGCACCGGCCGGTGATCGCCTTCGCCCCGAGCGGCGAAGAGGGTGCCGACGAGGGCGAGCTGAAAGGCTCGGCGCGCTCGATCAGCGGGCTGCATATCCGCGACGCGCTGGACGCGGTGGCGACCCGGCACCCGGGGCTGATCGCGAAGTTCGGCGGCCACGCAATGGCCGCCGGGCTGTCGCTGCCGGCGGCGCGGCTCGACGAGTTCCGCGCCGCTTTCGTCGCCGAGGTCGAGCGCGCGCTGGGCGGCGCGGTGCCGGATCGCGAGCTGCTCAGCGATGGCGAACTGGCCGAATCCGAGCTGACCCTGGAGCTGGCCGAGTTGCTGAAATACGCCGCGCCCTGGGGGCAGCAATTTCCCGAGCCCTGTTTCGATGGCGTCTTCGAGGTGCTGTCGCGGCGCATCGTCGGCCAGACCCATCTCAAGCTTGGCCTGCGACCCGCCGGCGGGCGGGCGACCGTCGATGCGATCGCCTTCGGCTGGGCCGAGCGCGACCCGGGCGGCGAGCGGCTGCGCGCGGTGTACAAGCTGGATGTCAACGAGTGGCGCGGTGAGCGGCGGCTGCAGCTGTTGATCGAGCACCTGGAGCGAGCGGAGTAGGGTCACTGATCGAGCAGCTGGCAGGCCGCTGTGTATCCAAAGAGTGGTGGTGTGTTGCCGGTGGCTTAGGGGGCCTCTGCTCAACCAGCCATCCCCCGCCGGCACTTGCGTGAGCGGTCAAAAATCGCTTGACAACGTGCTAGGATTAGCGCGGACGGCGCTGCGATCAGATTCGCGTCGGCGATCGCGCCCTCGCGCAGCAGCAGTTCCCCGACTTGCAGATGACGGTTGATGGTTTCGAATAAAACCCGGCCCAGATCGTGCCGCTCCAGCAGATGCCGAAAGCGCTGGATGTGGTCGCATCCGGCAGCGCGTCGATCCCGGCGTCGGTGAAGGTCAGTCGATTCATGTTGTGGGCCTGTTACCGTGTGGTCATATCGCTAAGATGTAGTGCTGGGTAGAGTCGGTAGAGGTTTCTTCTGGCTTTGCAGAGGCCTGATGAATCTGGCAACCGGGTGCCGGGCCAGACTGTGGGAGATAATTTTCCGCCATGCGGTGCATCCCCGCGGCTGGGTTCATTGCTTT